>JAUXIH010000065.1 GCA_030621105.1 Dehalococcoidia bacterium
GCGGACCTGGATAAACTTGACTGGTCTGAAGCGTTAAAACTGATGCAGCGCAACTGGATCGGCCGCGGAGTGGGGATATGGCTAAAATGCAGCTAGACCTATCGAAAGAGGAAGGTAAAATCGTCGAGGTTTATAAACTTGTGCATGACCTCAAGACCAAGCAAGAGGCAATAAAGCGGATGATTCTCTACTTTGAAGCTGAAATCAAGCCTAAAAAGCTCAACAATAAGGACTATTTCCAGGTATAGGGGGTGAATTATGGCAACGGCGACAATAATCTGGCTGGTGGTAGGTTTCATCATCATTATAGTACTCGGGGTTTCAATTAAGGGATGGATAAGCATCTACAATAAGTTCCAGTACTGGATCACAAGGGCTCAACGGAAATTCGCCGATGTTGATGTAATCATGCAGGAGAGGGTAGACAATATTCATGCCCTGGCCCAGGTAGCCAAGAAGTATGATATCCACGAGTATAAGGCTTTGAAGGACGCTATCGAAGCTAGAAGTAGATGGACCAGGGATGCCGAACTAAATGAAAAGGTCAAGCTCGCTTCCGAGGTGGAGAATAACTATCTGAAGCTTCAGGCTGTCTTTGAAAAGTATCCCAACCTCAAAGCCGATAAGATGCATATCTCCCTGATGGAGAGGGATTCTCGAGTAGAGAGGAAACTTCGCAAAACCCGCTTGGAATATAATCGTGTGGCCCAGCAGTATAACGAAAGGACAAGACAGTTCCCCCGTAATATCGTGGCCCGGGTCCATAACTTCAAGGAGCTGGATTATCTTACTTTCGAAGGCCAGGAAGAATATGAGCCTAAAGAAATCTTCGAAGACTAGCCACCCGAGCTGGGATAAAGTACCCCGACAATCGGAAGGGGATATGTTTGATGGCAAAGGTTAAGAAACGCCGGAGAGGAACGGCGCTCGTCGAAACAGAAAAAGGGATTCTTGTCACGGCCGGCAGAGGCGGGGTCTTTTTACTGCCCGGTGGTGGGGCTAACAGAGGCGAATCTAGAACTAAAGCCGCCATGAGAGAATTAAGAGAGGAAACCGGTTTAAAGCCATATTACGCAAAATACCTTTTCAGACATAGAGGAAGGGTGTCGAAGTCACACGGACATGGCTATTTTCAAGACCATCATACAGTCTGCCTGGTTAAAGCTCATGGTACCCCGAGGCCCCGGCATGAAATTAAATATGTAGACTTTTATAAGCCGGGGTCCGGAGTGCGTATCTCAGGCGCAACCAGAGAGATAATCGAGAAATACTACAGTTATAAGAAGCGCGGCAAGGCGAAACAAAGGCAAATGAGTTTAATAAACAGGATATCAGAATGGCTGGGTTTTTAATAGAATTTCGAATGCACGGGTATGCTAAAGAGTACGCAAAGGACATAGTGTACTCTGTCGCCAAGAAGTTCAGAGTCAGAGGGGTTACGAGGAAAAAGGTAGTACCTCATATATCCTTGTACGGACCCGGCAGGGCCGATGATATAAGAAAAGTAATTTCGTCAGTAAAGAAGGCAGGGCGTAAATATTCCTTGGTTCCTTTCAAGGTTAAGGGCTTCGGTTACTTCGACAAAACCCCAAAGGTCATATACTTTGAAATAAACCCTTCCCAAGAGCTTGAGGACTTGAGATGGGAACTATCCCAGGAATTAAGAAAGGTATCCACCGGTCAATCATGGGACAGCCGAAGAAACCACTCGTTTCATGCCACTATCGCCTTCCGGGATATTGATACAAAGTTCAACGGAATATGGTCTTACCTCAAGAGCAAGGAGGAGCCAGATATTAACCAATATCTTCTCAGAATAACGGTCATAGGCGCTCGCGGGCGAATTGTATGTGAGTACGATTTAATTCTTAAGAGACTGCTGAACCGCAGAGAAGCACTAAGCAAACGTCTATTCCAGAAGACCATAAACAGATTACGAGAACTACAGGGCTTGCCACCTGAGAAACCAACCTTTTTAATGGATCGGCTGAAGAGACTGTTCGGAGGGTCCAGTTAATTATACGCTCATTACCGTTAAAGAAGGCTACACGTACAAAAGAGGGAGGTGAGAAATGAATTGGTTCAAGAATCATCTGAACTTGAGTTTATTTTTTGCATGGTTAGCGGCTAACTTCCTTTTCTACACGGGTTTCATCCTAGCGCCGGAGGGTGGAGAGCTGGCTGTAGAATGGGTTACACTCTTCGTGTTGGCAGGCATTTTAATTCTAGGCACTGAAATATGGTATTTATTACAAAAGCGCAGAAGTCTATTCTATCTATTCCTAAATTTACTCAACTGGATAGGCTTTATAATCTTACTTGCTCTTGCCAACAAAAGAGCAGAAAATACTGTCGAATTAAAAGTTTGGCGGTTAGGCGAGCCAGTTAAGCTGATACATACTGACTATGATTTACGTCATCTTCAAGAGGTTCTAAGCTGCCCTACCTGCGCTTTCTATAACCGAGAGGCTGCCGAACGAGGTCAACCGTGGTGTGATGCACCCAATTCACCCTATATTGAAAAAAATTACTGTCATACCTTTACACTCAAAAATAAATAGCGACTGAATTATGCTCCTGAATGTTGCTGATTACACTAAAACTCAAAATGTGACCTTGTGGTACAATACTGTACGATAGACAGAGCTATGACGTTTAAGTTAGTATTTGACTTATACAGCCTAGTTTGAATTCCCACGGGTGGAGCAGACAAAAAACATGAACAAAAGAAGAGGTGTAGGGTTTGTACTGATGTTGTCGTGTTCAATATTCTTCATATTAGGTTCGTTCTGGTACACGCGCTTAGCCTATGTCGGGAAAGATTTATGGCCGCAATTATCGATCGGGTTAACAGTTGGTATACCAGCCATAGTTACTATGATAATCACTTGGTTACATTCGAAAGTCGGTGGCATAATCGCTATTTGCTTAGCTTCTTTTGCTTCACTATTTTGGCTAGTACAAATTCTCGTTGGAGACAATGAGCCCAGACTAATATGGAGCCTATTCATCTCTAGTACCATATATCTGGTTGGAGCTATTATTGTTCTCATGTCAACGAGGAGGATACACCAATAAAGATGGTTCTACCTATCGACCTCTTCGGTAGTTCTTTTTGAAGGTAAGTGAGGCTAAGGTATCCGGTTTCAGGTAACAAATAAGTAAATTGTGACACCTGAATAAGAACAGGAGAGGGGGCCTGTACAAGCTCTCAATAGCTAATCAGGTCTCTTCATGTGGCTGGACCCGATCTCCGGGTAAAGGGTAAAGAGGGGGTTGGACCAGAGTTCCTCCCCGGCGGCCATTCCCTCTTTAGTGAGGCGGTAATACACCCGATCCGGTGCCGGCGGGTAGTTTGCCTGTATCGACGACGCCTCAGTTTCCCCGGTTACCTCTACCCAGCTAAGGTGTTTCAGCACACCAAAGTAGACCAAAAATGAGTGATAGCGCATGTGGGTAAACTTGCGGGATATCCTCTTAAGCTCACGCTGGTAGATATCTTCGGCTTTCTCTTCAGTGACATCGGCACCCTTGACCACCATACGGCTGATGATCCTTTCGGCACGCTCCCGGGCAGTTGCCTTAGCGAGGGCCTCTTTGTACTCATAGTTGATATCTGCCTGTGCGGCACCAACTTCAGGGTCAATGACACGCGACCCCTCCGGTCCGCGACCGAGGAGAAACTCCCTGATAAACCAGCCGCAGCCAAAGGGCCTCAGAAAGCCTCCCTGGCTGGGCCTAACTGCTATCGCCATAAGATCATCCCAAGCATTCCTTTTCCCTATCGCGCCTGAGAGGACAGGGTAATATCCCCAATTTCGTATTGACTAAGAAGCCTCTCAGCCTCAGGCTTCATTTCGGCAAGCTCCTTGCTCTTTAGTGTGTTACGGTACTGCTCCTCCGTCATATGAGGTGGGCAGTACTTCCCCGCATAAAAGCTAAGCGCGGAGCGCATGTGGCTGGCCAGTGAGGGGTACTCCTCACTCCAGTGCTTCAAGTCGTATCGTCCCTTGAAAGTCCTGTCATCCCCGTAGGTAACGGTATAGTCCACCTTGTGGTAGCTGCCGTCCCTGGGCGCCGTCTGCGCCCACTCAAAGAGCAGGTGTTCAGCCTCTTCCCAGGTACTCTCATCCTTAGTTCCGGTTAAGGTTCTGGGGGTAAAGTCATCTGTGCCTACCTTACCCTCAGCCCTTCGCAGGGTAATAGAGCGAGCTTTTATCCTGCTGCTGCCGCTCGCAGCCTCACGTGGATGCCCAGGATTTTCTTTTGCCAGTAACCTCATCTCCTCGGCATAATCTAGGACACTATCGATAAAGGCAGCACCCCCCAGCTCTCCACTATGGGTAAAGGTGGCCGGCTTGAAGAAACCGTCCTCAAACATCTGGCGAGCGTCATCATCCCACCACTCGGCAATCGTCTTATCGGTACGATTATCGGTAATCCATATCCCCAGGCGGTCCCGCTCGACAAAGCTGCTGACTGAGACATCATACCTGGTTAGCAACTCACCACGACGCTTAAATCCAGATTGAGCCTCAACGCTATACTCAAACTTCCTCTTTTCCTTACTGGTAAGGTCCGTTACCCATTGAGCTTCTTCATCTCCCCAATAAAGGGATATGTAGTTATTCCCGGTAAAGTAGGGCTCAATCACTACTCCTGCGGCGCGGTAACGGTAAGATAATGTTTGCTGTTTTTCTGAGTGTATCGCTAGCCTTTCTCCAACAGCCTGTCCGGCTTCACCAGGGCTGTCAAACTTCTCGTACTCCGCTACGTCGCCCAGTCTGAGCCAAACATACTCAGCGCGGGGCTTACGTTCTTTATTGAAGACATGCCGCCGAGCTTTAGCCACGGCTTTTTTTGCTTCGCCAACGCTCACCTTCTCACCCCAGCCTTTGTATCCAACCTCTTCCCAAAAGCCGCCAGCAAGTGATACATGAGGCAGGTTTTCCCTTTTAGCAATGGCAATAATATCTTCGGGTTTGGCGTAATCAACCATACCTCGCATCCAGAGACGTTCCGGCTTGTTGGGATCCTCCTCGGTATAGCTGTAGCCTCCATACTGCCAGTTGGTAAGATATGCACCGTGATAGTGTTTCACCCGGCCTTCAGGTGAGCCGGGATTCCCAAGTAATCCTTTGACCATGGACCTTGTTATACCCATCATGAAGGCGCCCATCACGATTAGCCCGACGAAGGAAAACATCGCACCCGCCCAGTCGGGCATTATTGCCAACGGCACCTCTTGCAGGGGTAACAGATCAACACTAACCATATCGCCAGGGTCAATGCCGTCCAACTCGCCGGCATTGACCTCAAGGAAGTGGCGGCACGGCACTTTAGGAGTTACCTGCTGCCCTGGAGCAATACGCTGCGCTGTGTCCACTACCTCCAGCGATTCGGAAAGAAAGGCTATATCAAGGTCAAAAAGCATCGGCGCGGTGGTGACCGTGACATACTGCTCCCAGCCGGTATCAAAGAGTATACCCATCCTCTCTGGAAGCTCAGCCAGGCCGCCCAGTCCCTGCGCCAGCTCCCACGGGGTGCTGGCTATATCAACCTGCCACTGTTTCTCCCTGATGGTTACTACTGCTTTTCCCGGCATTTCTGCCCTCCCTTCGCAGGTATATCATCATGCCACAGCCGCTCGTACCACTCCTTCTGCTCCTCGCCGGATACCTTGCGGTATCTCATGGTAGTGGTAATACTCTGATGCCCCAGGTGCTCCTGCAGCATTCTTAGCCCGTCGCCGGAATCGTCAAGCTTTACCGCATGGACGGCAAAGGCGTCACGCAGCCGGTGCGGGCTCACGTTATGCACTTTGCCGCTTTCTTGATTTACGAGCCTGGGTAAACCAGCTCTTCTGGCGCAGTCTCTCACGATTTGCCAGGCACGGTGCCGGTCGACGCCAAAGAGATACTTCTTACCACTCCGTGACACCGGACCGTTACGCCTGATATATTCCTTGAGCATGGCAAGGGTGTCTTTGTCTACCGGCAGCGCCCGGAAGCGGCGGTGCTCTTTCTCCTGGGCTATCGTCTTACCCACTTCAAGCCCGCATCCGGGGCAGAATTTATGCGACTTACTCAGCCTGGCGCCGCAGTGAGGGCAGGAGAGCGTTATCCTCTCCTTCAGGTGCTGGATAGTAACGGTACCCTGGCTAAAGTCAATGTCACCCACGCTAATACCCAGCGCTTCAGAGATACGACAGCCAAGGTGAAACAGCAGCCGGATAAGGAGCTTATC
>JAUXIH010000134.1 GCA_030621105.1 Dehalococcoidia bacterium
TCAGATACCTATGCAGAGATAATACGGCCAGAAACATCTCCTGGTCGCCGTGAATTTCTAAGAGAGAGCTTGCTTAAATATTGCAAGCGCGATACCGAGGCAGAAGTACGCCTTTTCCAGGTGCTGAGAGAACCAGCGTGGGTAACTCACCGAAGCGTATGAAAACAAAGAAAAGGAACACATCATGCTGGTTGAACTTTATGTAAAAAACCTGGCCGTTATCGAGGAACTGTGCTTGAAGCCAGGAGAAGGGCTGACGGTATTGAGCGGAGATGAAGGTGCCGGCAAGTCGTTGCTCGTTGACGCCCTGGGACTGCTGCTGGGAGGGAGAGCATCCACCAGCCTGATCCGCACCGGGGCTACCTCTACCCTGGTGGAAGGCACCTTCTGGACTGAGAGGAATGATGTTCCTATGGGGGCTATCCTCGAGGAGGCAGGCATTGAACCTGAAGATGACGGCACCCTTATCATAACCCGTGATGTCCAGGAACAGGGCAGGAGCGTGGCCAGGGTGAATGGACGAGTAGTGGCAATATCACTGCTCCGCAAGCTGGGACAGCAGCTAATGGACATTCATACCCAGATGGAACAACTTTCTCTGTTCAGCGTGCAGCACCAGCTTGATCTCCTGGATGGCTTCGGGGGATTGCTTGAACTTCGAGGTAAGCTGGAAAGGAAAGTGGCCGAGCTGCGTGAAAAGGCGCGCGGTCTGGATATGGCAGCAGGCGAGAGTATGAGGCGCCAGCGTGAATTTCTGGAGTACCAGATCACCGAGCTGGACAGGGCAAATGTTCGTGCCGGTGAAGATGAGGACCTGCGCCAGGAGCGACTCCTCCTGCAGCGTGCCCAAGAACTCAAGGAAGGGTGCTCCACGGCCTATAATATGCTTTATGCCAGTGATCACGCCGCAGCCGACGTCACGCACCAGGCAGTGAAAATATTGAAGCGATTGGTTTCTATTGACCCGGCGTTGCAACCACATCTCGAGTCGCTGGAAACCTCCGCTGCGTCGTTGGAGGAAACAGCGCGAGACCTTAATAACTATGCCAACACCGTGGAATCAGGGAATGATCGCCTTGAGGAGGTGGAGGACAGATTGGAGTTGCTTCGCAGTCTGAAGGGTAAGTACGGGCCCACGCTGAAGGATATAATTCAGTTCACCGTTCGCGCCAAAAACGAACTGCAGAACCTCCTGTCACAGAATGAGTCACGAGAGCAGCTAGAGGAACAACTTGGGGGACTGAAGATGGAGACAGGGGCGTTAGCAGAGAAGTTATCCCGCGCAAGACAAAAGACAGCCCGTAGACTGACAGAGGCAGTGAACCAGGAGCTTGCCGAGCTGGGGATGACCTGGGCCAGATTTGATATCGACCTGAAAAGGGAGGAGGCCCCAGAGGGGTTGCCTGCTTACCAGGGAACATATGCCTTCGACCATCATGGTATAGACCATATACAGTTTGTCGGCAGCACTAACCCGGGGGAACCGCTGAAACTGCTCGCCGATATTGCCTCCGGCGGAGAGACCTCTCGCTTCATGCTGGCGCTGAAAAGTGCCCTGCGCCAGGCTGATTCCATCCCCACGTTAATCTTTGACGAGATTGTTAGTGGCATTGCCGGGCGTAATGCCGAGACTATGGGCAGGAAGCTATCAGCACTGGCTGATGGGCGGCAGGTGCTCTGTATAACTCACCTGCCCCAGGTAGCCTGCTTTGGCAACAGTCACTATCGTGTGGCAAAAGATGTGTCTTCCGGGCGTGCCGTCACCAGCATCAAGCGTCTCGACGGGAGAGAGCGCGTAGAGGAGCTTGCTGCCATGCTGGGCAGTAAGGGAAATAAGCCTATGTTCGAAAGCGCCCGTGAGCTCCTGAGCAAAGCCAATAAGGCCGGAAAGGAAATTATTTCCGGATGACCAAAGTGATTGGTTTCAGTGGATATCTCCAATATGTACACATCAAGGGCGATGCGGAGACCGCTTGAGGCCCTGGGTTGAAGGTAACCTGTCACGCTTTCCGTTGCTTGCACGCCCCCTCTCTGGGCTGCTACAATCGAGACAGTGAGCGGGCGAGATAATAACATGCAGGTCACATTATTAATAGCTTCAGCACACTCTGGCTGGAAAACGAAAATGAGCAAAGGGGAGAGAGGATGAGTAAAAAGTTTATCGGGCAACCGCCAGGAAATATCACGGCCACACCAGCACAGCGACAAGTGAAGATTAGGGCTGCTTTTATCTTTCTTGGATGTATCGCCTTTGGAGCTATCGTCGGCGGGATTTTAGGTGACATAGACCTGTATGCCTCCGTAGGACTAGGGGTTGGCTTAATAGCCGCAGCGGCGTTCATTTACAAAAATCGTGGCGTCTTCTCCACCACACCAAAAAATCCCTGGGAACGTTAGGCGCTGGCGTAGATTCGTGCATGCCCCTGTAGCTCAGAGGATAGAGCAGCGGTTTCCTAAACCGCGTGTCGGGCGTTCGATTCGCCCCAGGGGTACCACTTTTTGTAGCTATAATTACTATTATAGAACCTCCCCAAAGTAGATATAACTAAAATTTGCTAATAATCATTTTTAACGGCCTCTTTTTCGGGCAACACCATCTTGTCAAAGCCTGCGGCGGCAGCCTCTTGAAGTCCAAGGGCAACGTGACTGTAAAGGTCAAGGGTTGTTGAGATGGTGGCATGACCTAGCCTCTCCTGAACCACCTTCGGATGCACACCCTGCTTGAGCATTAAAGAGGCGTGGGTATGCCTAGCATCGTGGAAGCGGATTCCCTCAAGTCCAGTATGTTTCACCAACTTAGCCCAGACATGACTTACTGTGTCAGGTAATAGCAGCTTACCTTCAAGGCCACTGAAAACCAAGTCATCTCCAGTTAAGGATATCCCCAGCTGGCCCCAAGTCGTTTCCTCCTTTTTCTGATTACTTTTTTGTCCTATCTGTCATCTGTAATGTTGTATCTCAACATTTGCTCAGTGGTTCCGATTTCACCTTTGTGTGGAGTAACCCGAGTGAACCCAGGACCCTCATTCGTTGGGTCAGTAGTATACTTGATGTTTGGACAATATACCCCACTTTTATCAATTACTACAC
>JAUXIH010000141.1 GCA_030621105.1 Dehalococcoidia bacterium
TAGCAGCCAGCCACTTTGTGTCAATACACTTGGCTATCCGAGGCATAATTTTCCTGCCCCCCTTCACAGCAGGGGGCTGTTGACCCTGACGGCAAGAGGCTCGATGCCTGCTTCCTCGGGGATGGGGTCGCCATGTGCCTTGCACGATTTAAGGTATAGCTCGATAGCGTCCTTGGCCATGTCTATGGCATCATCCCTGGTCTCTCCCTGGGTATAGCACCCGGGGAGGGTGGGAACCTCCACGGACCAGCCGCCTTCCTTGTCCGGGATAAGGATGACGGTGTAGTCCAGTTTTTTCTCTGTTTTCTCTACCATAAGCAATCTCGCTCAGGTTTTACTCCAGGATCAATCTCTTGATGTCACTCACCGTTCCCGGCAGGAGCTTTACCCCCGGCGCCGGGATGGTAACCTTCAGGCCGGCTTTCCTGTGATTTCTCATGACGACATGCCTGGCCGACCTGCGGTCAATATACCAATCTCGTCTCTCCATCACATCTATCAGGCTTTCGCCTTTTATTCTGGCTGCCCCTTCCATATATTTTAGGTTACCACAAAAGCAGCCGCGGTGGATAGTCAGGGCCTCACGTGGGGAAAACTGCGCCTGGGGTGGGGGGAGGTACTTGCCAAAGAGGCCTTGTGTGTTAGTATATTAGAAAGAGTGCTTTGCAGAAATTTACCAGAAGGGAGGTATTCTATTGACAGCTTATTGTATGAAGTGTCGCAAGAAAATAGAGGTTAAGGATCCCGTGAACGTCACGCTGAAGAATGGCAGGGCTGCCGTCCGTGGTGTATGTCCTGTCTGTGGTACCAGGGTCTTCCGCATCGGCAAGAAATAACAGCATATCATTCCACTTGCCTGTAATAGCCCTGACTTAATACTGCCAGGGCTATTATGCTAAAGGTATATGTTCGCTGCCATCCTCTAGCTATTTTGAGAGCATAAGAAAAAAGATAGGCTAGGGGGGGGTTGATATTATTAGCCAAAATGCCCTATAATAGCAATAAACATAGTATTTATAGGGGGTTAGCAATGCCAGATACAATAAAAAAAACAAGATACTTCTTAGATATTGATCCTGAACTTCGTAACAGGGTCAAGGCTTTTGCAGCTTTGAAGGGAAAGACAATGAAGGAATGGCTAACTGAGGCCATAATTGTAAAGCTGGAGGATGATATTGATGCCTCTGAGGGCCTGGCGTCCTTAGCAGATACCGAGGGTACGATGTCTTTAGGGGCTTATCTTGAATCGCGGCAAGGGGAACCCAAGCAGACTGAGTAATGTATAAAATTGAACTAAGACGCCGGGCACAACGCTCACTGGACAGACTGCCTAAGACTTATTTTCATGCATTAGTTGAAGCTATGAAAGAATTGGCACAGACACCGAGACCAAGAGGCGTTGAAAAAGTTAAAAGTACGGGCTTGTGGCGAGTACGACAAGGTGATTACAGGATAATTTATGGCGTTGACGATAACCAGCAGCTTGTTACAATTGTGCGCATAGGACATCGTCGAGAGATTTACAGGTCACTTTAAGTGGAGATGAGAAAACGAAAACCACAGCTATTTGATACATCGAATACATCGACATGAGATTAGAATACGACCGAGAAGCAGATGCCATTTACATATACCTCAGTGATGCTCCGTATGCTCATGGCAAGGATATAGATAAAGAGCGACGTATTGACTATGATATTAATGATGCCCCGATGGGAATAGAATTGCTTTGCGTCAGTGAGGGGGTAGCTTTGGATGACCTCCCATATTCGGAAGAGATAGCAAAAATGCTTAAAGGTAGCCACTTTAGAGTATATGCATAGATCTTCCTTCTTCCCTCTCTTGAAGAGATAAATGCTGGTGCCCGGTAGCGAAACCGTGTTTCAAGGTTAGAGCAGGGCATCGGCGTTTTTGTATGGCAGTGTTCTCAAGCCCGGAAGGGAGCGTCGCTCTATTCCCTGTTGATGGTAATCAGGCCTTTCTTTATGGCTACCACTACTGCCTGGGTGCGGGCATTGACATTTAGTTTGCGCAGTATCGATGTGATGTGGTTCTTGATGGTTTGCTCGCTGACGGTGAGGGCCTCGGCAATTTGCTTGTTGAGGTAACCTTTTGCCATGTAGTCGAGTATCTCGGTCTCCCTGGGCGTCAGTGGAGAGCTCAGGCCGGCTGTTTCCCGGGCGAGCTCGTGGAACTGCTGTAGTATGCGCTCGGCTACTTTGGGCCAGTTTGCCAGGCTCTCGTTGATGGGATGTTCCCCACGGGCACATCTCCTGATGATTGCCGCCAGGTCCCTGCCGTCAATATCCTTGCTGATGTAGGCGGCTGCCTGTGCCTTGATTGACTGGAAGAGCTGGTTGTCGTCCAGGTGGGGGGCGAGCATTACCACTGCCACGGCGGGAAACTGGCGCTTGATGTCCTGGCATAGCCTGATGCCGCTGAGGGAGGGGGAATCGGTGTCCATCAACACCACGTCCGGGTCCAGGGTTTCTAACATTTCCAGTACCTTGTTATCGGCGTCACCTTCCCCGCATATCTCGATGTCGGGCATGGCATTCAGGGCGTCATGTATGCCGCGGCGAAATAGAGGCTGGCGGTCAGCGATAAAAACCTTTATGCTGTCTTCTCTCGTTTCCATGAGTCCAGTGCAATATACCAGACATAAATACAGAAAGTAAAGGACTCACCGGGAGATTGCCTTATATTGCCGGCATCCTTATAATCAGGGGAATGATTTATATGGCTGCTGATACCCGGGAGGAAGGATAATTGAGCGCAGGAATGAGCCGGGCCGCCAGGCTTAAAATCAGGATAAAGCAGGCGCTGGGGATGAATGTCATTCTGTGTGATAGCTGCCGGTGGAACTGGCGTGATGCCTGTAACCGTCCTGAGCGTCCCAATGCCGTGTGGTGCCC
>JAUXIH010000017.1 GCA_030621105.1 Dehalococcoidia bacterium
GGGGAGGAGCCAGTGTGCTGGCTGCCGATGACTGTATGAACGCTGGACTCGAGATTCCCCATTTCCCTAATACAATACAGGGTAAACTGCGAAGATTCCTTAAAAGAGGAATCGGGATCAGCCTAAACAATCCCGTCGACCTGTCCGACCAGTGCTGGCATATATCATGTGATTGCGCCAGAGTAATGCTGGACTATGAGGGAATCGACCAGGTAATCGTGCAGATATCCATGAGCATCTTCCCATATTTCACCCCAGAGACATCTCCCGCGCTCATATCAGTGGTCAACGATATCATCGAGGCTTACCGGAAATCGGATAAGCCCATGGCTGCTGTAGTCCACTCAGCAGTATCCCCCCAGACCTATCAGTTACGGTTCGACTGCGAGCAAAGGTTTCAGCAAGCTGGCATACCGGTATATCACTCGTTGCCCAGTGCAGCTCGGGCAATTTCTCAAGCGATGGATTACTATAGCCGCCGCAGGGAGCGGAGCAAGCAGGCTTAGACTATTCGTCCAAACTCCTTCTCAATCTGGTGCGAAGTTAAGTGAATCATGGTTGGTCTGCCATGAGGGCAAGTGCGGGGTTGCTCAGCTCTCTCCAGCTGCCTGATTAACTCCCCCATTTCCTCACGGCTTAGCTGCTGCCCTCCCCTGATAGCACTATGACAGGCCAGCGTCCGGGCAATCTTCTCCTGCCAGGGAACAGGGTCTTCCCTGGCTGCCAGGTTATCCAGCAAGGTAGTGATGGCCTCGACAACATTGGTATTTGCGATCAGGACCGGCACAGCACGCATCAAGTAACTCCTGGAGCCAAAGGGCTCCAGAGAAAAGCCAAATTGAACCAGCAATTCCCTGTTCGACTTCAGTGTGGCTTCCTGTCGGGGGTTAAGTTCTACCGTCACGGGTGATAACAATCCCTGGACTTCAACTTCCTGCCGCTTCCACTGTGCCAAAATTCTCTCATAGCGAATGCGCTCATGTGCCGCATGCTGGTCAACAAGATATAATCCATCAGGGCCCTCAGCAATAATATAGGTGTTGGATAGCTGCCCAAGCACCCGTAGCACGGGCAACTCTATCGTGGGCAGGGGGGCTATCACAGATGCTTCCCTGTCATGCAACTCCCAGCTACTTTCTCCTTGCCGCGATGATGTGGTGAAGGGGACAGTCTTCTCAGTAGCTATAGGAACCTGACTTAACACCGCCCTCAAACTTTCCTGCACCATGGAGAATAGCATCTGCTCATCGCGAAATCTCACCTGGGCCTTGGCCGGATGAACATTAACATCCACATCTGCAGACGGGAGAGCAAGGTTGATCACTGCGATGGGATGCCGTCCTTCCATAAGCAGGCCGCGATAGGCAACCTCGGTAGCCTTGATTAACAACGGGCTGCGCACCCAGCGGCGATTCACAAAGATGCTGATATAGCTGCGGTTAGAGCGAGTCAGTGAAGGTGGACTCAATAACCCGGAAAGCGCAGGAGTTGTTCCCTCTCCCTCGATCACCAGCATCTTTTGAGCCATCTCACGACCATACAAGCAAGCTACTACTCCTCTGAGAGACCCATCCCCCGTGGTCTCAAAATTGAGATGCTGGTCGACCAGCAACCGAAACTTAACTTCAGGAAAGGCCAAAGCATACTGGGTTAACAGATGAACAATACGGCTTTCTTCCCTGCTCGCCGACTTGAGAAACTTGAGCCGCGCAGGCAGGTGGCGAAACAGCCATCTCATGGTTACTGTGGTACCTCGAGGACGGCTGCGGCTCTCCTGCCGAACCACCTTCCCCTGGCTCAAGCGTATACGGCTGCCCACAACTTCGGAAGCTGCCTGGGTGTAAAGTTCCACCTCCGCTGCAGCAGCAATGCTGGATAAAGCTTCTCCGCGAAAGCCAAGGGTGGAGGTACTACTGAGGTCATCTACATCAGTGATCTTACTGGTAGCGTGCCGTTGAAAAGCAAGTTCCACCTCCGCTGCAGAAATGCCTGCTCCATCATCCACCACCCCGATGAGCTCAATGCCCCCTCCCTGAACTTCAACTTTAATCTGGCTGGCGCCAGCATCAAGAGAGTTCTCCACCAGCTCCTTGACCACTGAGGCAGGATTCTCAATTACCTCTCCAGCAGCTATTTGTGAAATGACCCCTGGGGCTAAAACCTTGATAGGCATAGACGCTGCCTCTCTCTTGTTATCAGGTTAACTCCCGGCGTCCTGACCATCGCTGGCTTCCGCTGAATCATCCCCGTCATTGTACTCGAAGTTGGGGATAATTTTCTCCATCGGGGCAAGGCTCAGTAGCAGCTTTTTAACCCCCGCTTCCTTGAAAACCACGCTTATTATGCAATCTCCATTTTCAGGGAGACAGTTCATCACGATACCATCACCAAATTTGCGATGGTGAACATGATCTCCCACCCTCCATTCCTCGTTGATGGCAGGGGATTGTGGCTCAGGTCGCGATGTTCCCCGCTTGGTCTCCTGCCACAGCCCTCGCGCAGTTACCAGATTTGCCAGATGCGGTGATACATCGCGCAGAAAGCGAGAAGGAGGGTTGGCAATACTTCTCCCGAATAAATTGCGGCGATAGCTACGAAGCAGATACAGGTATTTCTCTGCCCGAGTTACCCCCACATAGCACAGGCGCCTTTCCTCCTCCATCTCTTCGAGAGAAAGGAAAGCTTTCCGATGAGGCAAAAGGCCTTCCTCCATGCCAGTGATAAACACTGCAGGGAACTCCAACCCCTTGGCCTGATGCAACGTAATGAGCGTCACGACATCAGCCCTGTCATCCAATCCATCAAGTTCCGTAGCCAGGCTAACCCTATCCAGCATTGCAGCCAGGGCTTCCCCGGGAGGAAACTCATCATATTCCAGGGCAACACTCCTCAGCTCCATGACATTCTCCCATTTGTCCTCCCCCCTCTCCTGTCCCATGAGATACTCTCGGTACCCGGTCTGCTGTAGTATCTCATCTATTAATTGAGCCAAATCCAACTGGTGCCCTCGAGCAATAAGGGACTCCATCAAGGAAAGGAACGCCAGGGCCGACTGGGCAATATGGGAAGAGAATTCCTTCCGCTCCAGCAAGCGTCCCAAAGCCTGGTACAGCGAGATATCTTCGCTCTGGGCACAACCGCGCAGCAGGCTCAATGTTTTTATCCCTATTCCTCTGCCCGGTATATTTATGATACGCGCCAGACTAACATCATCATGCCGGTTGTTAACGACCCTGAGATAGGCGATAACATCTTTAACCTCACGACGCTGATAGAAACGAACACCCCCCACCAGCTTGTAAGGCATTCCATAGCGCACAAAGGAGTCTTCCAGAACGCGGGATTGGGCATTAACCCGATACATCACGGCACAATCCCGAAATGACAACGACTCATGATCCACCAATCTCTGTATCTCATTCACCACCCTCTGGGCTTCCTCTCCTTCGTTC
This sequence comes from Dehalococcoidia bacterium, assembly GCA_030621105.1. Taxonomy (GTDB): domain Bacteria; phylum Chloroflexota; class Dehalococcoidia; order GIF9; family AB-539-J10; genus JAGGVQ01. The sequence goes on from JAUXIH010000017.1 coordinate 3,453, forward strand.
TCATTTTCTACAATGGTTACCCTGGGGCCTTCCTCATTTTCCGTGCGCAGATGCATGGATTTACGCTGCACATTGGCCGAGATGATATCTGAGGCGACACTCAGGATGTTCTTGGTAGAACGATAATTTTGCTCCAGTAAGACTACCTGAGCCTGCGGATAATCAGACTCAAAGCTAAATATATTGCGTAAATCAGCGGACCTCCAGGAATAAATAGATTGGTCAGGATCGCCCACAACGCAGATATCAGGGTTCCTGCCAGCCAGCTGCTTCAGCAGTACATATTGAGCAATATTGGTGTCCTGAAACTCATCTACCAACACATGCGTATAACGTTCCTGATACCGACTGAGGATGTCGGGGTGGTCGCGAAATAACTTGACTGTCTTGACCAGTAAGTCATCGAAATCCACTGCCTGGACCTGGCCCAGCCTCTGTTGATATTGATAGTAAACCCTGCTCACAATCTCCTCGAAATAACTATCCACATGCTGGGCATATTCCTCAGGATCAACAAGCTGGCTTTTAGCTTGGCTGATAGCTGCCCTGAGTGCCTGAGGGGGAAATTTCTTGGCATCCAGGTTGAGAGCCTGAAGGACTTGCTTAACCACACTCAACTGGTCTTCCTCATCATAGATGGCAAACCGGGAATCAAGGCCCATGGCTCTACCTTCGCGATGCAGGATCCGGCTGCAAATGGCATGAAAGGTGCCCAGTGTTAGCCCAGAGCTATCCTGCCCCAGAAGTAGCTCTAACCTGTTCCGCATCTCCCTGGCCGCTTTGTTAGTAAAGGTAAGTGCCATAATATGGTACGGGGCGACTCCGCAGGATGTAACCATATAGGCTATCCGGTGCGTTATCACTCTGGTCTTGCCGCTTCCGGGCCCAGCCAGAATAAGCATGGGCCCACCTGTAGCCTGCACTGCTTGCTTTTGAGCAGGGTTGAGAGTAGCCAGAATATCCATTGGAGATGTTAATTATAACACGTACAACACCGGGAAGGAGAGGACAAAGTTGCCATCCTCACAGGGGTGAAGCTCAATAAACCGAGATCGGGGAGCTATCTGTGATGATTCGCTCGGCCATCTCTATCCGGCGGCGAATATGCCTGGGAAACAGGAGCATGGATTGATGGCTCAGCCCATCATATGCCTTGAGCTCCCTGGACACTCTAGAGGATATCCTGCGGTCCACCTCTTCAGCCGTCAATTGTTCCAGGTCCAGTACCCGCGATGCAGAAGCAAAACCCCACATGTCAACAAAAGAGGGAATATGGACCTGATAGGGACGCACTATGGGAAAAACATGCCTCAGTGTATTAACGATGGCAACGAAGCCCTGTAGATCAGCCCAGCCAGCAGACTCGGATTGGACAACAACGATGCCGTCGGGCCGCAAGCTTCGCATAACAAGCTGGTAAAACTCCAGGGTATACAATAAGCGAGAGGGACTATCTTCAAGGGGGTCAGCCAGATCAATGATGATGACATCAAACTCCTGCCTCTTATCCTCCAGAAACTTCCTGGCATCAGCAAAAAGTAGCTCTGCCCGGGGATCATTGAAGGAATTCTGGTGAAAGGATGGGAGAAACCGGCGACAAACATCAACCACCTGCTCATCAATGTCCACCATGACAGCCTTCTTAACCGACTTGTGAGACAGAACCTCCCTCAGTGTGGCACCCTCCCCTCCCCCAGCAATGAACACTCTCTCCGGGGCAGGGTGAGCCAGCATCACAGGGTGTACCAGTGACTCATGGTAGATGAACTCATCACTCTCGCTGGACTGGATCTTCCCATCGAGAACGAGACAAACTCCAAAGCTGCCCGTGTCAACGATTTCTATGGACTGATATTTACTTTGCCCGGAATACAATACCCGCCTGATGCTATACAGCATGGTGATATCAGGGCTTAGATCGTCATGCAGCCACCTGTGTCTATCATGTTCGCTCTCTTTCATTTCGGCATACGCCTGGCAGGAGTATCCATGACAATCCCCCTTCGTAGCTCAATCGCTGAGTAGTTATCCGTTCCCAGCCTTTCCGCTATAAGGGCAATCGCCTTCTCCGGCTCCACTCTGTCTCCACAGGTAAAAATATCAACAGCAGCGTACTTATATTCCGGCCAGGTATGTATTGAAATATGTGACTCGGCAATATTTACCACGCCGCTGACACCATAAGGAGAAAAATGGTAGAACGACTGGCCCACTACAGTGGCTCCACACGCGACGGCAGCATCATTAAGGCAATGCTGGAGAAAATCTACGCCATCCAGCACTTCCTCATTACAATCTTTGTATTCCAGTAACAAATGTCTACCCAGTGCATTCAATTCACCTGCCCTCCTTCAGAATATATTGCTGGCAAAGCGTTATAACAAACAGGATAATCAGCAATTTTATACAATATATCTTATTGTTACCAATAATTGCACGTTGTTTCTGCTAAAATATCTCGATGGGTACGGTCGCCAATATACATTTTGAGAGAATTGAGCTTTGAGTTCGAGACTGGAGCGCATAACCCAGCAAAGGCTGGATAGCCTGAGTAAACTCAGGGCCCGGGGTATCAACCCCTACCCTCACTCCTTCCACCGCAGTCATAGCAATGAGCAGGCAGTAGCCGCATGGAAGCAACAAGGAGAGAGCGCCGGGACACTGTCGGTAGCAGGACGCGTCAGGGCCAAGCGGAAGATGGGCAAGATGGCCTTCATGGATATCCGCGACAGCTCCGGAAAGTTGCAACTCTGCTTCCGTCATAATCTCCTCGGGCAGGAGAAATATGACCTGCTCCAGGAAATCGACATCGGGGATATCATTGGCGCCCAGGGAAGCCTGTTCCAAACCAAAGCAGGAGAGATTTCTCTCAGTGTCACCGACTTCACCATGCTATCAAAATCGCTTCGCCCGCTGCCGGAGAAATGGCATGGCCTGGCTGACATAGAAACAAGATATCGGCAAAGATACCTGGATCTTATCATCAATGAAGAGACAAGAACTATCTTCATCCTGCGCAGTAAAATCATTGCCGCCATAAGAGACTTCCTCAATGCCAGGAATTTTGTCGAGGTGGAAACTCCTATACTTCAAGGTCAGGCTGGAGGAGCCCTGGCCCTGCCCTTCACCACCCACCATAATGCCCTGGATAGAGACCTTTACCTGAGAATCGCCCTCGAGCTACACCTCAAGAGACTGATAGTAGGTAACTTTGACCGGGTGTACGAGATGGGGCGCACCTTCCGTAACGAAGGTATCTCGGTTAAGCACAATCCCGAATTTACCTTGCTGGAATGCTATCAGGCCTACGCCGATTACAATGACATGATGTCGCTGGTAGAGAATATGGTTTCCCATATTGCCAGGGACGTCCTGGGTGATGCCAAGCTTATTCGCCAGGGAAAAACTATCAATCTCTCACCTCCATGGCAAAGGACCACTCTATCAGAGGCAATCAAGTCCTACTCCGGTATAGATCTCCAAGATTATCCTGATGCCGCTTCCCTGAGAACACGGATGGTAGAGTTGGGGATGAATCCCGATGCCGCCAAGGGGAGAGGAAAGCTTATCGATGAGCTGATGGACTCCTTCGTCGAGCCCAGTCTCACTCAGCCCACTTTCCTGCTGGATTACCCCCTGGAGATGTCTCCTTTAGCCAAAAGGAAGAGAGGCAACGAACAGCTAACCGAGAGGTTCGAGGCCTTCATAGGCGGCATGGAACTGGCCAATGCCTTTACCGAGCTCAACGACCCCGTGGAGCAAAGAGAGCGGTTCCTCCAGCAATTGCATGACAGGCAGGGAGAAGAAGAGATAGAATTAATCGATGAGGATTTCCTCCAGGCTATGGAGCAGGGGATGCCTCCCACTGGCGGACTGGGAATAGGCATCGACCGTCTTGTCATGTTGCTCACAGGACAAACCTCCATCAGGGAGGTCATCCTCTTCCCCCAGCTAAAGGCAAGATAACATGCTCGATATCAATCTCATTCGACAAGATAAAGAGGCGGTTCGTCACGAACTGGAGAAACGGGGAGGCATATTCCCTCTCGATGAAATAGTGACCCTTGACAGTCGCTACCGGGACATGCTGCACCAGGTAGAGCAGCTTCGCGCTCAGCACAACGAGGCCAGCAAGCAACTGGGCAAAACCAGGGAAAAATCACCACAACTCATCATTGACATGCGCCAGATGGGTGAAAAAATATCGTCCCTGCAGCAGGAGACCAGAAAGGTTAAAACCCGGCTTGATTCCCTGCTACTGGAGCTGCCTAATATCCCTGATCCCAGCGTGCCCCCAGGTGAGGATGCCGGCGACAACGTCGTCCTGCGCACATGGGGCGAACCCAGAAAATTTTCTTTCGCTCCATTACCCCACTGGGAGCTGGGGGAGAAACTGGGAATCATAGATTTCCAGAGAGGAGTGAAGCTATCAGGGAGCAGGTTCTATGTGCTCAAGGGGCTGGGAGCCCAATTACAGCGCGCACTGATATCATTCATGCTGGACTTGCATACCAGGGAGCATGGCTACCAGGAAATTTACCCTCCCTTCATGGTCAAGGAGGAGTGCCTGCTGGGCTCCGGCAATCTCCCCAAATTTGGTGACAACCTGTATCACGATGTCGAGGAGGACTTCTGGCTCATCCCCACAGCTGAGGTCCCCTTAACCAACCTGCATCGCGATGAGATACTGGACAAGAGCATCCTTCCCATAAACTACGTCGCCCATAGCGCTTGCTTTCGACGAGAGAAGATGGCAGCAGGGAAGGATACCCGGGGGATCAAGCGTGGGCACCAATTTGACAAGGTTGAACTCTACAAGCTCACCACCCCCGAGAACTCCGCCGCAGAACTGGAGAAGTTGCTGACTGATGCCGAAGACGTATGCCGCCGCCTGGATATTCCTTACCGGATAGTAGCACTATGTACTGGCGACCTGGGATTCGCCTCATGCAAGACATACGATATAGAGATGTGGGCGCCCGGCTGTGCCGAGTGGCGTGAGGTCAGCTCCTGCAGCAATTGCGGCGATTTCCAGGCGCGGCGATCCAATCTCCGCTACCGCTCTGAGCGCGGAGCCCGCCCGCAACTGGTCCACACACTTAACGGCTCCGGCCTGGCTTTGCCACGAGTGATGATCGCTTTGCTGGAAAATTACCAGCAGGCCGATGGCACTATATTGATTCCACAGGTGCTGTCCCCCTATATAAATACCAGCTAAAGGGATAACTCCTGCAAGAAAGATCTTTTACTTCCTCAAAATATCCCTGTTTGTACCTTTACCTATTGTCAAACCTCATCGAGTATACTAAAATAGCTTTGATTCTGAAAACGAAAAAGGAGGAATCATGGCAAAGATAGGAGGCAAAAAGGAACTATTGGAGAAGTTCACCCAACAAGAGATGATGTGTTGCGCCTGTTCCCGATACATCCCCAATGACGCCATCATGGACATTGGTGTGGGCTTAGGTCTGGTAGCAGCAAATCTGGCCAAGGAGGTATACGCACCTGATGCTGTCTTCATGTACGAGAGCGGCTCGGTGGATGCCACCGTCGTGGGCGACAGGCTGCCTGAAGGAATCGACGACAGCGTCATCCAGGCAGACACTCCCTGTATCACTGACTTGCTCCATGTCCTGGGATGGGCCACCATGAGCGGCAGAAGCTCTCACACCCTGCTGGGATTTGCCCAGGTGGACAAGTATGGCAACCTGAACACGACCTGCATGGGCAACTACTACGATCCCGATATCAGGTTCCCCGGCAGCGGCGGAGCCCACGACCTGGGCACCGGTGCTGTCCACCCCATCCTGCTGGGCCCACAATCCAGGAGAACCCTGGTGGACAAGCTGGACTACAAGACCACGCTGGGATACGGAGAGGATGGCCATTTCCGCGAGAGGATGTGGTACCCCGGGAAAGGACCCATGGTGATAGTTACCAACCTGGGAGAATATGAACCCGACCCCATTACACATGAGTTTATCCTCACCGGAGTGATGGCCTACAGCACCGTGGAGGAATGCGTGGAGACTTGCGGCTGGGACCTGAAGGTCTCTCCCGATGTAAAAGAGGTTGCCCCTCCCACAGAGGCAGAGACCAAGGCCCTGAGGGAAAAGCTGGACAGAGAGGGCAGAAACACTGGCTGGACCAAGCTGGCTAACAAATAAACCAAGCAAAGTTATAACTTAGGAGGTAGATGATGCCACAGTTAAAATTAATGCGGGTAGAGGACGCAGTAAAGCGCTATATCCACACCAGGACAAGTTTTTCCTCCTCCGGTTTTCCCCTGTGCCGGAAGCCCCAGATTTTCTGGCGCGAGATTCTCCGGCAGCATATCAACGACCGAATGGACCTGCAGGTCATAAGCCCGGGAATGGGGGATGAGACCAATGGTTACCTTGTAGCTGCAGGGCTGGTTGAGAGCTGCGTCACCGTGTTCATTTCCCAGGAAAGACCGGGAACAAATCCCAGCCTGCGGCGGAGCATTGAGCACGGCATCCCGCGCAGAGTAAGGATAGAGGATTACAGCAACCTGTCCATGAATACAGGACTGCTAGCCGCCGGCTTAAACGTTCCGTTCATGCCCTGTCTCTCCGGCAGATGGGGAGATTTCAGGAAGCCCGGCTTCGGCAGAAGATTTAATGAAGATGGCACTATTCCCGTTCACCACTACCACAAAGATATCGTGATGAAGGACCCCTTCGGCTCGGAGGTCGACGTGGCCCTGATCCAGGGAATCTTCCCCGATGTATCCGTTCTCATGGCCCAGGCCGCTGATCCCTATGGCAACACTATAGTGGTAGGCCAGCTGGCTTATGACCAGTGGACTCCTTTCGCGGCACGAAAGCACATCATCGTCGTGGCTGACCACATAGCGGACACCGAAGCCTGCAAGCACTTCCCCAACCTCACGCTGGTACCGGGATACGCGGTCTCCGCGGTGATTCCCTGGTATGGAGGTTCGTGGCCGTGCAACTGCGTAGGGGACTATGCCGAGGACATCGAGCACATGAACGAAACACTGAAGCGGTCCAAGACCCAGGAGGGAGCCGAGCAGTGCATCCGGGATTACTGCCTGTCCTACAAGAACCATGATGAGTACATGGACATGATAGGGAAGGACAAGATGAAGGCTCTGGAGGCTACCCCCACCCGCCGTCTCCTTGACCCCATGCGCCAGTGGTTCCTGGACGATGCCGAGGTAGAGAAACTGACAAAACAGGCTGAGGCAGAACGAGCTAAGGCTGAAGCAGCAAGCGAAGCCAAGTAAAACGGCCGCTGTTTACCATCGACACCAGCTGGGCGAGGGTATCCCTCGCCCAGTTTTCACTCATCTCCCCTGATATCTTCCAACACAGTATTGAAAAGGATTCCCTGTTAAGAAACTCCCTCGACAGCGTTCTCAATGAGCTCAATGCGCTTAGCCTGCCCCTGTGCATCTACCTCCACTGCAACCACATCTATTCGCCACTGCTCAGGAAGCTTGTTGTGGCTGCTGATGTAGGTCAAAGCAGTGAAGATGAGCCTGCTCCGCTTAGCCTGCGTGATGGACTCCTCGGGGCTGCCAAAGGATGAACTGCTTCGGGTACGAACCTCAATAAACACCAGGCAGTCTCTTTGCCTGGCGATAATATCTATCTCTCCGCCGCGACAGCGGAAATTGGTCTCGATAATGTGATACCCCCGGCGCCGGAGAAATTTTGCCGCCAGGCGCTCTCCCAGACGGCCAACTTCCTGGCGTTTCATGCACTAGCCTTCCTGAGTGGGGCAAAGGAGAAACGATGTATCGGAGAGCCCGCCCTTTGTTGCAGGCGGCGCATATGCTCCCTGGTGCCATATCCCTTGTGGCGAGCCAGTCCATATCCGGGATAACGCACATCGAGCTGTTCCATTATATGATCCCTGGTCACCTTGGCAATAATGGAGGCACAGGCAATGCACAGGCAAAGCCTGTCGCCGTGAATCACGCCCCTCTGTGGCACAGGGCACAGGGGCAAGGTCAGGCCATCTATCAGCAGGAAATCTGGCTGGTTGGGCAATTTCCCCAGCGCCTGCTTCATGGCCAGCCTGGTTGCCCTGAGAATATTCACCGTGTCGATCACCTGCGGTGCCACAATTCCCACTCCCACTGCCAGGGCCTCCCGGCGAATCGAGGAAGCAAGGACTTCGCGCTTCACCGGGCTCAGATCCTTGCTATCGCGCACCTTATCCATCCAGGGCAGATGTCTCGAGAGAGACAGAATAACCGCAGCCGCCACCACCGGTCCCGCGAGAGCTCCCCTGCCCGCCTCATCCATGCCACAAACATGGTGATAGCCCTGGGCTCTCAGGACATATTCCTCATAGCGACCTGGTGGCTGCGACATTCTTCCTGCTCCCTCCATTATGGCCTGGCTGTACACCAGCAATGATGCCTCCTCCCAGTACATTATCGCCCTGGTAGAACACGATGGCCTGACCGGGCACGATGGCCCGCTGTGGCTGCGAGAAGCATACGTCGCTCGTCACCGCTCCTGCCGGGCCACAGGGAGGGGACACGCTGGCCTCAACTGGCTGGGCCCGATAGCGTATCCTGGCAGCCACCTTCACGAGGCAAGCCGGCGCCTCCCCCGATATCCAGTTCAATTCCTTCACCACGGCCCGTTTACGGTAAAGATCGCCGGCACCACCAACGACAATTCTATTGAGCTCAGGCTCTATCCTGATCACATATAGTGGATGTCCCTCAGCCAGTCCTATTCCACGCCTCTGCCCTACAGTGTAGTTCGCTATCCCCTGGTGGTGCCCCACTATATTCCCTCCGCCATCAACGATATCTCCTGGGGCAGAGGAAAGTTTTTCATTCAGGAAAGCACGATAGTTTTTCTGGGAAACAAAGCAAAGGTCCTGGCTCGGCTGGGCTTTCGGCAAACCGCTGAAGGCAGCTATATCACGAACCTCTGTTCTGTCACAGGTGCCCAGAGGAAAAATAATGTGAGAGAGCTTCTCCTGCTCCAACCCGTACAGGAAATAAGATTGGTCGCCAGCAGTATCCACGGCCCGGAGCAGGTGATAGCTTCCCCCAGCATGCTCCACCCGGGCATAGTG
>JAUXIH010000085.1 GCA_030621105.1 Dehalococcoidia bacterium
CCTCCTTCGAAATAAACTTTTCCTTGAAAGTGTCAAGGTCACGCCAGAACAGCCGGCATTTACAGTACCCTTCCCTCTCTATCTCCGCCAGGGATTCAGGGCATGGGCAATCAGGACGGCTGGAATCACAGGGACAGTGGGCAAACATAAAGTAGCCCTGTATATAGTAGTCGTAGCCCTTACCAGGGTGAATAACCAAATTATGGTCCCGGGCAAAGTCTAAAACCTCCCGGCGCTTCCTGTTCATTATTACAGCTGACGGCTTTGGTTGCTTCTTTACCATTGCTTTATCTCTCCTCTCTTCCTTATCCCCAAAAGCACAGGGCTGTTAAAGTCGCTAGTGTGGTAAGGGAAAATACTAATGCCTCTACGATATCCGCTACAGTAAGTCTTCCGATCACTTCTCTATCGCCATTCATCAAGGCCCCCTATCATAAAGGTACGTCTTCTCCCCGGTCCGCGGATTCACTAAGTAGACCCTATCTCCTACAATAGTCGAGTTCCAAACCTGCTCCTCACCCTCGAAAACGCCTCTCTCCATAGGTAGCAAGTAGCCATCCCGTAGCGCCTTGAGCATAATGTCCTCGGCATAGTCCTGCTTGCTAAAAGCCACTGGCTGCCCGGAATCAAATGTTATCACGAGGAGTGCCGTATTCTTCTTTAGCCATAAGTCCAGCTCCCCTTCAGACTCAAACCACCTCAGCTCCGGTTGGGGAATGTAACGGTCTACAAATTGTATGTCCGGCACGATAATGATCTCAGGCTGACAGGTCTCCTGCCCATACCTTGTACCCAGAAAGAAGGACAGGACTCCAACCATCAGCATCACTATTACTGATAATATCGACCATTTATTCATCCCGTCCTCCTTTCTTCCATTGGTTTATCTTCGCCATTATCCGGGCCAGCGTCTCTTTGCGAAGCCGCAACTTACCCGGCGTCAGTGTGTGGAAGTCAGCCACGGCTTCCCGGGTCACCGCCACCTGAAACCCCACCAAGCACTGGTCTATCTCCTGCTCTAGCTTTTTCATCTCAGTTACCTGTCAATACTGATGCTCACCTGATAAACACCAGGCTCAGCATTTTTGCCGGCATCTACATCAATGGTAACTACTACTTGACCAACGGCCGGCACGATAATCTTCTTCGGAACAGTAATTGTCAGCCCCTTTGGCCCTGGGTCCGGGATAACAGTTGAGATCAAATCGATCTCTATCGCTGCTGAAGAGGCATTGGCAATGGTCAAGTCTACTGTTTGGCTCTCAAGGGGATACAGCGTAACACTAAAGGTACTCGGGCCAACAAAGCTCAAGCACTCCTCAACGGTCACCTCACCAGTCGAGGTCAATGCCACATAAGCATAGGCACCCCCCCCGGCAAAGATTAGAAGCACCAAGGTTACCAGCAACCACCTGACTACTCCCGATATTTTTCTCCTTTTCATACCAACCTCCTATTTACGAGCTACCCAAAAAAGAATGCCTATTAAGATGGCTATACCAAGCCAAATACCAACTATTACCGGCCAGAGATTAAAAGATTCCATTATTACTAACCCCCTCTTTTTTTATATTCCCGGCCGGACTCCGGTACATAGCACAGACCGGGTTACTACATATCAGTATATCAAATTTATCATTCCACTTGATTTGCGATAACTTCTGTCCACAGGATAGGCATACTTCAGGCAATTCTACGGGCTTGGCTTTTTTCTTTCCCACTAGATTTCCTCTATCTCCACGGGGTAGAGTGCCTCCACCTGCTTCTTCTTCATAATATAACCCTTGGTCCGGACGCCCTTAACGTCAATAAATCTTACTTCGCCATTGCTTAAGAACTCTACGAAATCAGTCCGATAGCGGGTATTGCCCGGGAGATCGAAAGGTACCTGGCGAAGAAAGAAAAGCACCTCGCCAGCACTAACCCTGAGCTTGAGTTCTAAATAGTAACCAGCCTCGCGCTTGCTGTCAAATGAAATCCCATCCAGCTCCACTCTTTTTGCGTGAAATTTATGATAGATTGCCACTGTTTCCTCCCGGCCGGGGATGGCACCGGCCGCATAACCACTCTGCCGGCCCCCAGTGAGTCTCCCGGAGCCACCAGTCCTTTGACCCACAGGCTGAGCATGCCCAATCAGGCTTTTCTGGAATCTTCAAAGCAACCCTCCAAACGTAATTAACACTTTTCTAATTTCGCCCTCTAAGCTTAGCTATGAAAAATATTATGTCAGATACAGAATTAACACTTTTGCCAAATAGTGGTCATATGTCCATTTTCAGCCCTTAACATTTTGCCATTTTTAGCTACACTTAACAGTTAAGTTAACAGTTAAATTAACAATTAACATTAACACACCCCCCCTTAAGGGGGTGTTAATTAATGGTGTTAATTATTATTACCTTCTTTTTCTCCATGGAATGATAGACCCCACTGGTTAATGCCTACCTTGGTGATCAGCCCGCGCTTCTTTAAGCGGGAAAGTGAAACGCCAGCTATATTTTTAGTTATATCCATCTGCTCTGCTACCTCCTCCGCCGTGTATGCTCCGTGTTTAAGTATGTTCAATATACGCTCACTCAATGAAAGCCCTTCATTGACTACCGGGATATCCGCTACTTCCTGTCTCTTGAAGGCAATTTCATCAATACTCTCATCATCCCCGTAAAAGGTTACCTTGAAGCCCATGCTCTTGAATTTCGGGGTGTCATTGTGCTTGGTGTGAAAGAGTGCGATATCCAATTCGCTACTACCCTCTTCTTGATTGCCCTTGAGTTCGAATGCCGACCTGCACGTGTTAAACTTTATTATGGTGCCGAACATGGTATCGCCCACCTTGGGCTTGTGGTCGATTATGAGGGTTGAAACATGGAGTGAACGGATAGCCGAAAGCATCGCTTGGGCCGGCCCGTGGAAATCACCCCCGGCAATACCGCCGGCCATATTGGCTGAATCAACAATGGCGAGCTTGATGTCTTTTTGGGCCACCTCCTCTTGAATCTGGTAGATGTCATTAGCCAAGAGATGGTAAAACCGCCGGTAGTAGGGGAGTTCCGGAGAGTCTATCCCCATACCCTTTTTAATTGCCTTTATCCGCTCATCTACTGTTTCCCGTGAGGTTTCCCAATCCAGGATAAGGACATTACCTTTTACCGGGGTTAACCCACAAGCTGAGTACCCGCACTGCACCAAGACAGCTATAAGGTCGGACAAAATGGATTTCCCGGCTCCTCCATAGGCATACAGGGCACAGATTTCATCTTCCAGGACAAAGGGCTTTAATCTATACCGCGGCTTTTGCCTTTTAGGAAGATTGCCCACCTGGACAATGGGTTCCCCCTGGCGATAGAGCTCTAAGGTATTGGCAAAGGCTTGCTCAATAAGGATGCGCCAATCAAGGCCATTAAGGCGGTTGGTCATCTCGTTTATTATGGTTCGCTTGGCCTGAGAGCTAAGAAGGTTAGCTCTGGCTTGGTAGAGGTGGCCGCCGGCCTTTGTTATCAGTAATTCTGCAGAGATCCCCTCTGTCTTCTCAACCAAGCGGTCCAGTCTCATCTGGATATCGCTGTTTGGCCAAGTCAGGAGATAGGTATCGCCGGTGGAGTGAATGATAGGCTTATCTATCTTACTCATAGCGGTATCGTGCCGGTTGGCCCCTCTTTTCCCTTTTTACCCGGCTGCTTATTAAAGACCTCGGCCATACGCTTATATGTCTCGCGCAGGGTGTCTTTGAGTTGCCTGACCTCATCCTGAATTGACTTTATGGTATAGCTCTGCAGATCTGCCTGCGAAAGCCCGGCAATCATTTCCTCAAGAGTCGCTACGCGTATACCCAGACTGTTCTCCGCCGGCTCGTTGGGACCCGGGTCGACGCCGGTATTCAGGATACAGGCATCTCTCCAGAAATCCCAACTCATAGGCCAGTCGTAGGCGTCCTGCCAGGTCAGGCCATGCTTTTTCATGTAGGCCAGCTGTTCTTTGTCCATAGCCTGCCCCCTTAATCTTCTGGTATATCCTCAGACGTGTCCTCAGGGAACCCGGGTTGCTCAGTAGAACCCTGTTCTGGGCCCTGCTCCTTGGCCAGCTTGACGAGCCGATCCGTGACCTCTTGTAGGAAGTGCTTTTGCTGAGTCTCGTCCATCTGGCCGAGGCAGGCAGTTACCCGGTCTCCCTTGACCTTATAGGTCTTCTTCATAAAGGCAATAACCGTAGTCCACTTAAGCCTCTCCAGTGCCTCCTTCAGCCAGTCCATATTGATGGTGATCTTATTGGCAGGCGGCTCTGGCGCTGGTGGCTCCTCTCCCGGTTCCTCCTCAGCTGCTTTCTTGCTACTGGTTGCCTTGGCGGGAGCTCTTGGCATATCCTCCATGTCCTGGGTGAACAGGTTAGAGAGACGGCCGGCGGAGAGGGCAGCATCAACAAGGGCGCGCTTTTTGGCCATCTTGAGGATGGTATTGACCTGGCTGAATACATCCTCGTTCTCAAGGCGGTACTGTCTAGCCTGTCCCTTCTTGGTGGTTATCGTCTTGATGATCAGTTTGGACTTATCCATCCCTTCCGGGACCTCGGAAGGAAAGACCCAGCGCCACCGGTACTTGCTCTCCATGCTGTTGCATTCACCCAAGCCCTCGGAAACGGTTACCCCGGTGGATGCGCTTACCAGTTTACAGCGTATCAGATAGCGAAAGAAAGGCTTCTCCCAGTCCTCTTGCCTATCATCGATTTCATAGAGGTCGGCAAGGCCCAAGAGCTTGGCTATCTTCTCTGCCCCGGGCTTGAGCAGGGTGGGCTTTTTGGTCCCTGGAATAACTCCGTAGTCAAGCTCGGGGATCATATTCCCCTGAACCAGTTTCTGGAAGCGGTTGATTTGCTCGATGTCGTGCATAAATTGTTTTTCATC
>JAUXIH010000011.1 GCA_030621105.1 Dehalococcoidia bacterium
ATTTGGCGATGCGAGCGCAGTATCGGCGTAAACGTTCTTCTCCTCCCAGACCCCTGCCTTGACCAGCCGGGAGAAGCCTCCATTTATCATGCCCAGATGGGGAATAATGATGATGGTTCTGCCCGCGATACGCTTGACGAAATATAAGGTGTGAGCATAAGTTTCTTCGTACACAATGTGCAGGGAACGCGAGTAAATTTCCTGCAGAAAGCGCTCGCATCTATCGCTCTCGTAGTTATATTCAGGCTCATCGGAATGCCTGTGCCACTTGATGCCCTTGAAATCCTGAGAGAGGTCTTCATATCTAAAGTCGTTCCACACGAAGAAGTATGGAAATACCAGCTCTGTAGTAGACAGGTTCAGCAAGTAGTCATTTGCTCTTTTGCGGCATTGTTGCCAGCTTAAGTCGTCTTTGAAGTAATAGTTGTTGCGATCATATATATCCTCAACTGGGGCGAACATGCAGGCAGACTCTATGTTTGCTTTATCCATCAAAGGTTTTACATTCTTATATGCCCAGTAGACGTTTTGTATGCCACAGTGGATGTGGGAATCGATGATTCTGTACATGTTGGCCTCCTTGTGAATAACGTGAGAGAAGCTAATTATATTGCACTCTGTTGTGCTCAACAACCAGGCATGTTGGATTATGCTGGCCACGTGTAGCAGGAGAGGAGGTTTTTCAGGTATACTTTGCCAGTAAGAAGAGATGTTTGATGTAGAACGGATCAAGGAACAGGGCGGGAAAAATTTTGTAGAGGCCTGGATGGCCACAGCAGACTTAATTCCCAGAGACACGGTTGTTAAGCTGGAGGGGAAAGGTAAGTCGCACCCGTTGCGTGATATGGTCCAGAGATCGCGAGAAATCCTGCTGGGGTTGGGCTTCGATGAGATTGAGAACCTGACCATTTTGCCGGATCATGATGTCTCCCGGCAGTATGGCCCTGAAGCCAGGGTTATTCTTGACAGAGTTTTTTACCTGGCTACTTTGCCTCGGCCTGAAATAGGATTGAAGGGAAGGAAGATAGCTGAGGCGGAAGTGATTGTAGGGAAACTTCAAGTTGAGAAACTGCAGTCTATTTTTCGAAGATATAAGAAGGGTGATATCGAGGCTGATAATCTGGTAGAGGAGCTTGTTCTCGGCTTAGATATAACGGATCACCAGGCTATTGAGCTTTTGGACAGGGTGTTCCCTGAGGTAAAGACATTGCACCCTGTGCCTACCAATAAGACTTTAAGAAGTCATATGACAGCTACCTGGTTTCACACCCTGCAAGCCATGCAGGACACAACTCATTTTCCGCTTGCTCTCTTTTCTGTTGGCCCGAGGTACCGTAACGAGCAGAGGGAAGATGCGCACCACTTGCGAGTTCACAATTCTGCCTCAGTTGTAATAATGCACCCTGAGATGTCACTGGAGGCAGGCAGGGAAATAGCTCAGGATATCTTAAGGCAGTATGGCTTTTCAGAATTTGAGTTTAAGACCAAGCCAGCGACATCCAAGTATTATGCTCCAGGGTTGGAACAGGAGGTTTTCGTTGAGCATGGGGATGAGTGGCTTGAGGTTGCAGATATAGGCATGTATTCACCAGTGGCTCTGGCGAATTTTGACATAAAGTATCCCGTATTTAATGTGGGGTTTGGAATTGAGCGGATGGCAATGGTATTGCACCACATTGATGATGTGAGGACTTTTGCCTTTCCCCAGTTTTCTATAGTGGAGTTCTCTGATGAAGATATAGCTCAGTCCTTTAGTTACGTAAATAGTCCTGGAACTGCGCGGGGGAGAAAGATAGCCAGGGCTATTGAGAGTGCTGCACGGAAGCATAAGGATGAGATTGCACCCTGTGAGTTTGTTGCCTGGGATGATGGGGCTGTCCAGGTGGTTATTATGGAGAAAGAGGAAGGGAAAAGGCTGGTTGGGCCTGCCGGGTTTAATGAAATTTGTGTGAATGATGGCGGAATTTACAGCGATGTGGTTCCTTCTGGAGTTTATACCGGCATAAATTATATGCGTGCTCTGGCAATGGGAGCCGCAGCTTCAATAGAAAATAACCCTGATGCGATATATCAAACGAAAGCAGTCAAACATCTTTCCGATCTCAATTTGCAAATACCCAAGTCTATCCTGGAATATATTGAGGGTCAGCATAAGGAGATAGGCATTCGAGGCGCTGTATTTGTAACCATTAAATCTCAGTCATCGGTGGGGGGGGCAGATCCAACAAGTGAAAGATAAAGCGCTACAGAGGCTTACACATCTGCATCGGGAACACAAGGGCCTTATTAATATCATGCCGTTACAAACGGGGGGCCTTCTTACTGAAGCTGCAAGAGAAGCTCTGGTCGAGTTTGGAGATGGGTATTCGGTGTGTGATTTTTGCCTGGGTTGTTTATCTGACATTACGAAGCCTCCGGTTAGGGAGTTTGTACATGATTTGTTACCCCAGTTCCTTGGAAGTGATGTTGCTACAGTAGTACATGGGGCACGAGAGGCGATATTCACGGTGATTCATTCCCTGGCTCAACCCGGTGATACTATCGTCGTTGACAGCAACAGACACTATACTACTATTGTTGCTGCTGAGAGGGTGGGCCTCAATATCGTGGAGGTGCCTCATTCTGGCTACCCCGAGTTCAAGATTGATGTTGATAGCTATGAGGATCTAATACAGCAATATAATCCCAGGCTACTTCTTTTGACATATCCTGATGGTAGTTATGGAAATCTTCCTGATGCGCAGAGAACAGGTGAAATAGCGCAGGCTCATGGTGTGCCCTATGTGCTTAATGGGGCGTATGCGGTGGGAAGAATGCCAGTTAAGATGGATGAAATCGGGGCTGATTTTATTGTAGGCAGTGGACATAAAAGCATGGCTTCTGCGGGACCCTGTGGGGTGTTGGGGATGAGGAAGAAGTGGGAAGAAAGAGTGTTGAGGATATCTAAGTCGTACAAAAATAAGGAGATTGAGCTTCTTGGATGTACAGTAAGAGGGGTTCCACTGGCCACTTTAATGGCTTCCTTCCCTGATATTGTAGAGAGGGTTTGTCACTGGGATGAGCAGGTGGCCAAGGCACAGTGGTTTTCAGCCGAGATGGAGAAGCTGGGATTTCAACAGTTGGGAGAGAAGCCGCACCGCCATGATTTGCTTTATTTTGAAACACCACAACTTTATGAGATTTCCCAGCATGTTCGCGAGAGAGGATATTTCTTCTATAAGGAGTTAAAAAACAGGGGCATCTGGGGGCCACAACCAGGGTTGACCAAGGCGTTTAAGGTCTCTACCTTTGCGGCGGACAGGCAACAATTAACTTTTGTTCTAGATTCCTGCAAGGCTATTCTGAGTAAATATAGCTAAAACATTTTGCGATAGCCATTTTAACTGGGCATTGTCTGTACAATATGTAGTAGCAGGTGGCTGTTGAGGTTTGATAGGAATCAGTGCAGGTTGTCATTCTTATTAGATTAGAATGAGGTTTTGTCCCCACTTTTCGTTATATGCTAATTTTAACTGCTGAAATCGTGTTTGATAGGGAGCCAAATTGAAGTTATATATGGTCATGATAATAGCATCTTCCCTGTTACCAGAGTAATACTTATGGCGCATGCCTACTATTTGGAACCCATACTTGGCATAAAGAGACTGAGCAATTTTGTTAGAGGCTCGCACTTCTAGGGTAAGCATGGTGACATTTAATTTCTGGGCCAGTTCGATCGCTGAAATCAATAGTCTCTCGCCGACGCCGTAGCGGCGATAGTTACATCTGACTGCAATTGCAGTCAGATGTAATTCTCTCATCATCAGCCAGACGCTAATAAAACCGATAACATATTCTTTACCTGATGTGTTTGGCTCAATAGAGACAGGATTTTGGTAATTGAAGAGTTTTTTTATCCAGGGTGAATTGGCTATCGGTTGACTGTTTTCCCCTTGCTCAATGCCGTTTTGTATTGAGGCTACCATGTAACGGGCTAAAGGGCTGTCTAAATCTCGCCGGTAGAAGCTATAAGATGGGAGTACTCTTTCGCCGGCGAAAGCCTCATGATCGATATTAGCCACCAGAGATATATCTTGTTCTCTCATGGGGCGGATAATGTAATTTATCTGTGTCACCACTGTTTTTCATTTTAACATAGCTGATAGTGGGGTATATTGATTGGCCGATGCCTTGATATAATGAAGGTTGTGGATATTAAACCTGGTTTACGGGTTAATCTGGCGCCTGGGCATATAAAGGGGTTGTATTTATCCAATCCAGTGATTGCTGCTTCAGGCACCTTTGGCTATGGGATGGAGTATGCAGAGCTTGTTGATATACAGAGTCTGGGGGCTATTATTTGTAAGGGGACTACACTTAATGTAAGAAAAGGTAATCCCCAACCACGAATAGTGGAGACGGACTGTGGTTTGTTAAATTCTGTAGGATTGGAAAATATTGGTGTTGATGCTGTGGTAAGAGAGAAGGCTCCCATGTGGGCAGACTGGCGTGTGCCAGTCATCGTTAATGTTTCTGGCGAGACAATTGATGATTATATAGCCGTGGTTAGCAAGTTAGAAGGAGTTCCTGGCATAAGTGGGATTGAGCTAAATATTAGTTGTCCTAATGTTTCTCGTGGAGGAATTGAGTTTGGCATCAATCCCGAGTTGGCTGCTGAGGTAACCTCAGCAGTTAAGGCAGCAACTGACTTACCACTCATGGTTAAGTTGAGTCCGAATGTATCTGACATTGGTGAGATTGCAATGGCAGTGGAGAAAGCAGGAGCACATGCCATATCATTAATTAACACCATTAGGGGTATGTCAATTGATGTTAATAAGGGTAGACCGTCCCTGGGGAATGTCACTGGAGGTCTTTCTGGTTCTGCTATCAGGCCAATAGCGCTTTATATGGTGTATGAGGTAGCCAAACTGGTACATATTCCGGTAGTTGGTTGTGGTGGTGTGGTTACGGCAAGTGATGCTCTGGAATTTATCATGGCTGGGGCTACTGCAGTTCAAGTGGGGACAGCGAACTTTGCTGATCCCTCTGCTTCACTTGTTGTGCTGGGAGGGATGGAAGATTTCATGCGGAAAAAGGGTATTAAAAATATAACTGACCTGATTGGTTGTGCCAATCAGGTCAGTTAGGGCTATGTTATCCTTTTTTTAGGTACACTTTATTGTTGAGGCAGCTGTTTGTTATCAGTTGCTTTTCCTCGTTGCATGAAAGCCGTCATCATGTCTATGGGCAGAGGAAAGAGTATAGTGTTGGTTCTCTCAGTGGCGATTCCTGCCAGGGTTTGTAAATAGCGTAGCTGTAGGGCTGCAGGTTCGAGCGATATAATATGGGCAGCTTTGGCCAGTTTCTCTGCTGCTTGGAATTCACCCTCGGCATGCACTACCTTGGCTCTTCTGTCGCGCTCAGCCTCTGCCTGGGCTGCCATTGCTCTTTGCATCGGCTCAGGCAATTGAACATCTTTTACCTCTACCATGCTCACCTTTATTCCCCAGGGATTAGTGCCTTCATCAACAGCTGTCTGGATCTTTTCGTTAAGGCGATCGCGATGGGCTAACAACTCATCTAATTCAGATTGTCCGACAACATTTCTTAAGGTCGTCTGGGCTAGCAAATAAGTTGCTCTCGAGAAGTCAGCTACCTTAAGTATGGCATCGGCAGCATCAACCACTCTGAAGTAAATCACAGCATCCACTGTAACTGTGACATTATCTACTGTTATGCATTCTTGGTCAGGGACGTCCATAGTAACTACCCGCAGGTCAACCTTCCACATACGTTCAATAAAGGGTATAATTATGACTAGCCCTGGCCCTCTTAAACCGACAAATCTGCCTAATCGGAACACTGCTCCCCGCTCATATTCTTGAACAATTTTAATAGCTGCTGATAGGAGCATCACTACTATTACAGCAATAACTAGGTAAACGAACCAGCTCATCATTTTTCTTTCTCCTCTCCTGTTTTTTGGGCTACCAACAGTTTCAACCCTTCCATTTTGATTATTGTCGCCTCATCACCAATTTCCATATTACCATCTTTGCTTCTGGCCGTCCACAATTCCCCTTCAGCCAGAACAGTGCCCTTGGGGTTGAGAGGGGTTTGTGCTACAACTGTCTTGCCTATCATTGTCTCTGCTCCAGCAGTCAGCTTTCGTTTCTGCCCTCGGATAACAGCCATGATAACAAAAATGATAAAAGCAAGGGAGATGATAATGATACCTACAATTAGTCCAGGACTTATTCCTTCCATAAATGGCAAGCCTGCCTCCTTCTCAGTCGATGTTTTTCCTGGTGACTGAAAGTTTTAGTTGTTCTACCTTAGTTATTATGACTTCTTCTCCTGGTTTAATGCTTTCCTCTTCAGCTACAGCTGCCCACAGTTCCCCTTCAGCCAAGACAGTGCCTGTCGGGGCAAGTGGTGTTTTTGCTATGGCTATCTTGCCTAACATTCCTTCAGGTCCAGTGGCCTTTCGGCGTTTCTGGCTATGCACTATAGCGCCGATTACAAATACGGCAAAGGCAGTGATTAGAATTGCTACTCCGGCGATAAGGCCCCGGTTAATCGCTATTCCCGGGCTATGGCTAAACAGGATTAGCGATCCGATAACCAGAGAGGTTACACCTCCTGCTGTCAATAGACCAAAGGTGGGGGTAAGGAATTCGGCTACTAGTAACCACACACCAAGGAATAGGAGTAAGAGTCCTCCCCAGTATGCGTTTAGTACACCCAAAGAGTAGAACGCCAGTAGTAGGCTAATACCACCTACTACTCCCGGGAAGATCATTCCCGGGTTGGAAACTTCAGTGATCAGGCCTATGGTAGCCAGGGTGAATAATAGGTAAGCGATGTTGGGATCGCTAATAACCAGTAGGAAGTGCTCAATCTCACTCATGTTATTTTTAACAGGCTCACCATAGCCTGTGGTATCAATAGTGATTTCTTGACCGTCTACCATGACGCTCATGCCATTGATTTTGTTAAGGAGATCATCCAAATTATCGGCCCTGAGGTCGATCAGATTGCTTTTCAGGGCGTCAGTATCAGTAAATGATTTACTTTCGGTTACTGCCTTTTCTGCCTCTTCGCGGTTGCGGCCACGATCCTCAGCGATAGCACCTATCCATTTAGCAGAGAACTCGGTTATTTTTTTCATTTCATCCTCTGGAATAGCCTCTCCACTGCCGCTGACGGGGTGAGCTGCCCCAATGGTAGTACCTGGTGTCATTGCTGCTATGTGAGCTGATAGGGTGATGAAGGTTCCCGCCGATGCTGCCCAGGCCCCTTTAGGAGAAACATATACTACTACGGGAATGTGGGCATTGAAGATGGTTTGTACTATCCGTTCCGTGGAACCGAGGAGCCCCCCAGGTGTATCTAGCTCGATGATGCATACACTATCACCGTTATCTTCAGCCTCACTTATCCCTCGATCAATATAATCAGCTACTACAGGTACGATGGTACCTTTCACCTGGAGCACGGATACAGAAGGATTGGAAGCACTGACGCTGCTACTGACCAAACTGGCAGTGATCGGAAGCAGAAATAGGGCAAGTATGAATAATCTGAACAACTTGTTGCGCATATAACCTCTGTGGATTATAGGTTAAAACTGCAGTGATAACAACCTTGCGATTGAAGGCAGGAATGGCTTAGTGTAGAATAGCTGAGTTTGCTACCATAGGGTGATGAGCAAAATGAAGAACAACCAGATGTGTCGGGGAGCTCGAGATTTACTCCCTGATGATATGACATGTTTTCGCTACGTGGAAGATACTTTCCGAATGTCATGTCGCCAGTGGGGCTATCAAGAAGCCAGAACACCCACCCTGGAATATTTGCATTTATTTACTGCTGTAGGGACGCTTACACCGAGCAAGTTAAGCAAAGTGTATTCGTTCTTGGATTGGGATGGGTGGAGTGGTGAACGAGTGGTTCTCCGTCCTGATGGCACTATACCTATGGCTCGTCTTTATAGCAGGAGTCTCAGTGAGAAGACAATAGCCAGGCTTTTCTATGTAACCAATGTCTTTGCTTTTGAAGCAACGGGCAAAGAGAATAGGGAAAAATGGCAGTGTGGTGTGGAATTTGTGGGTAGTTCTGGGCCAGTGGCTGATGTTGAAATTATGATGCTGGCTAATGAAATTATGCGCAAACTTGGCCCAGGGAATATTGAGCTAGAATTATCTCACGCGGGATTAGTGAGGGCTCTGATTAAAGAGTTGAAACTTGATCCTGAGAAAGAGGTTGATTTGGTCAGTGCTGTCCTGGATGGTGAATGGCAAGCGCTGGTGGAAGCCCATGTGCCTGACCCTGATCTCCATGAATTGTTGGACATGCTGCTAAACCTGCAGGGCAAATCCAGTAGCTTCTTGCGCAACGCTAGAGCCCTGGCATCACGATTTTCTCCGGATGTTTACCAGCAATTAGACGATTTTGTCGCTATAACAACGATCCTGGATAAAGCGGGTTGTAATTACAACATAAACTTGAAAGCCGTGAAGGGGTTTGAGTATTACACGGGACTTTGTTTCAAATTGCTTACTGATGGTCATGAGGTGGGTGGTGGTGGCAGATATAACAACCTTATACCTCTCATAGGAGGAAAGGATGTGCCTGCTTGTGGATTTGCCCTTTATATTGACTCGATAATGCGATTACTGCCTGCAAGCTGCGGGAAGGGTGATGAGGGTGCGATTATGATTACAATTGAGAAAGATATGACTGCAGATCTATCTGCAGTGGGTTTTCAGTTGGCTCAGTTGCTGCACAGGGGAGGGTATACTGCGGTCCTCGATTTTGAAGGCGGAGAAACCTTTCGATATCGATGGAGTGTTGTAGTTACTGAAAACGAAGCGACTCCTTTTCGCGTGAGTGACAATCAGCGAAACCAGCAGTGGGATATGGCCTCAGCATCAGACGTTGTCGATATGCTGGAAAAACAAGGTTAGATTATCAGTAGATGTCTACAGGGCTAATCAGACTTGCTTTACCCAAGGGGACTCTCTTATCACCCACGTCCAGATTGCTCAATGAATTAACTTTGGGTGTGGAGGGATATAGCTCTGATGCTCGGCGATATCGACTTCACTCAACAGAGTTTCCATATATTACAGCGAAGATCTTTCAGGAGAAGGATATTCCTATACAGGTTGCTATAGGCAATTATGACTTGGGCATATGTGGTGCAGATTGGGTTGAGGAACTTCTAGCAAGGTATTTATCCAGTTCTCTGGTAAAGATATTAAATTTAAATTATGGCAAGAGCGAAATATGTCTCGTAAGTCACAGGCACAGCAATATACCCGACATCTATGTAATAGGTAAAGAAAAAAGGGAGTGGAGGATAGTAAGCGAGTACCCCAATTTGGCCGAGGCCTTTGCCTTGAATTTGAGGTTGAGGGATTTTAAAGTTTTCCCTGTATGGGGGAGCGCCGAGGTTTATCTTCCCGAAGATGCTGAATTAGCTGTACTGAAGATAGTTCATGAATGGGAACTTGCCTCTCGAGGTTTCGTTTGCCTGAAGAAATTACTTCCTGTTACTGCCTGTCTCATTGCCAACAGAGAAAGTTTGGAAAACAGAGGTTTGCACCAGATACTCAGCCGTTTTGCTTCTAGGCGGGTGGAGAGTCCCGGAACTCTGAGACAACAGAGGACGATGACGCAAGCCCAACCAGCTATCTTCCATTTCCAACGGGGTGAGCAAGATGTCAGGGTAGCTTTACCCGATGGGCACCAGCAAGTCCCAACCGCACGAGTTCTAAAGCAAGCAGGCTTGGAGTTGCAGGGATATTCTACAGGGGTAGTGTGTTCTCGTCCGGAGATTAATCTAGATTGGGCGAGTATCAAGGTTATCAGGCCTCAGGATATGCCTCTCCAGGTAGCCAATGGTAATTTTGACTTGGCTATAACAGGTGAGGACTGGTTTCGAGAGCATATTTATCGCTTTCCAGCGAGTCCCGTAAAGAAATTGTTAGATCTAGGATTCGGACAAGTTAAAATTGTAGCAGCGGTAAACACAGAGGTTCCTGTCGCTGATATTGCACAACTGCGGAGGTATATCCAAAATGGAGCATATCCCTGTTTGCGGGTAGCCTCGGAGTATATCAATATTGCTGATCGGTATCTGCAAGATCAGCATATCGGTTATTATAAGTTAATACTGACTTGGGGAGCCAGCGAGGTGTTTCCTCCGGAAGATGCCGATTTGCTAATTGATAATGTCCAGACGGGACGGACACTGATCAAGCAAAATCTGAAAGTAATAGATATACTTTTTCAATCTCAAGCTTGTTTGATTGGGAATATGCAAGGCCTTGCTTCCCGTGACAAGGCGAAAAATATCAACTTTATTATACGGAGGCTGGAAAGAGCGGTAGCGTGATACGGATTATAGATTTCAATAAGGCAAAACAACTACTGAACAGAGATAGTTTCTGGGAGACTGTTGTTGCCTCACCTTCGATGAGGGCACGGATTAAGGAAATCTTTGGTAAGGATCTGTCACTTCAGGATGTCGTTGAGCAGATTATAGCAGACGTTCGCCTTCATGGGGATCAAGCTATACGTAATTATACTTACAGGATAGACGGTATTAGTATTGATTCTCTTGAGGCAACCAGACAAAATATAACTGGAGCTTATGATGCTGTAGATGAAAAGCTAATCTCTGCGCTGGAATTGGCAGCTCAGAGAATACGCGATTTTCACCATAGTTGTAATCCGAGGGCTGATTTTTATACCATTGGGCAAGGTTTGGGGCAGCAGATATCTCCTTTAGAGAAGGTAGGAATCTATGTCCCAGGTGGTACCGCTGCTTATCCTTCTTCAGTTCTTATGGCCGCGATACCTGCGAAGGTGGCAGGAGTGGGGGAAATTGTCATGGTATCACCCCCATCCAAGGATGGTAGTATTGCAGCTCCTACATTAGCAGCAGCTGGTATTGCTGGAGTTGATCGTGTTTTTAAAGTAGGTGGAGCTCAGGCAATCGCCAGCTTAGCTTTTGGCACCCAGTCTATCCCCCGGGTAGATAAAATTTGTGGCCCGGGGAACATTTTTGTGACTCTGGCCAAGAAGATGGTTTATGGCTCAGTTGCTATTGATGGGCTCCAGGGACCCACTGAGCTTGTCGTTGTAGCTGATAATACTGCCGAAGCTTCTTTTTGTGCTGCTGACCTGCTTGCTCAAGCAGAACATGACCCTGCAGCAGTAGTAATTTGTATCACAACATCCTTGGAACTTGCTGATCAGGTGACCAAACAAATTGAGATCCAGCTACAGAAATTAACGAGGTGTAGTATTGCCAGTGCAGCCATGGACCGAGGCATGATGATAATCGTTAACAACTTGGATGAGGCGGCTGAACTGGTGAATATTCATGCCCCTGAGCATCTTTCTCTTCTAGTAGCAAATGCACTGTCCCTGAGTAGAAAAATTCGAAATGCTGGCTGTATTTTCTCTGGGGAGAACTCGCCTGAGGTTTTGGGTGATTATGTGGCTGGACCATCCCACGTGTTACCGACAGGGGGTAGCGCTCGCTTTGCTTCCCCTTTAGGAGTTCAAGATTTCCTCAAGGTAACCAATGTTGTTAATCTGAATAAGACTGCTATGCGAGCGCTGGGGCAAGCGGCCATAACGATAGCCAAAGCTGAGGGGCTAGATGCTCATGCCAAAGCTATTGAGATTAGACTAGGTACGCAGAGATGAAGATAAAAGATTTAGTGAGGCCTGATCTACTGTCTATGAAAAGCTACACTCCTATTGAACCTGTAGATGTTCTGAGCCGGCGAGTTGAGTTGCCACTGGGTCGCGTTGTAAAACTCGATGGTAATGAGAATCCATATGGCTGCTCCCCTGAGGCCTATGCAGCTCTGGCTTGTTATTCCGACTATCATATATATCCTGACCCTGAACAAAGAGATTTGAAGCAGGCACTGGCACAGTATGTGGGGTTTGATGCCAAGTATATTGTTTGTGGCAGTGGTAGCGATGACCTGATCGACCTTGTGAACAGGCTGTTTGTTGGTCCTGGGGATGAGGTTATTAATTGTCCACCAACATTTGGTATGTATCCCTTTAGTGCCGAGATTTGTGGAGCTAAGGTAATTAACATAGATAGAGATAGCCAGTTTGTTCTTGATGTTCCCAATGTGGTGAGGGTATTGGAGAATAAAGGGAAAGTTTTGTTTATTGCTTCGCCCAATAACCCGACGGGCAATCTTATCAGTGAACAGGAGCTGGTAGAAATTCTCAATACAGGAAAGATTGTGGTAGTAGATGAGGCATATTTTGAATTTAGCCGTGTGACTGTAGCCAATTTAGTACACTCTTATTCCAATCTAATAATATTACGGACTTTCAGTAAGTGGGCCGGCCTGGCCGGGTTGAGAGTAGGATATAGCATTTCCTCACCTGAGGTTGCTGGTTACCTTATGAAGATCAAACAGCCCTATAATGTTAATTCTGCCGCAAAGGTGGCAGTGTTGGCCTCATTGCACGATATTGATTATCTTACTGCCAATGTGCAGAAAATAATTACTGAGAGGTCCCGCTTGTTTGATAAGCTAGAGGGATTGGGATGGTTAAAACCGTATCCTTCAAGTGCAAATTTTGTCCTTTGCTTGGTGCTGCCGGGGCAACAAGCTAGGGGTATCTGGCTGCGCTTACAACAGAGGGGTATCGCTATACGCTATTTTGATAATCCTAGATTGAAAGACTATCTGCGAATCAGCGTGGGGAATTCTGATGATACTGATGCGGTCATAGAGGCGCTGAGAGCGGAATATAGGAGGAACTGAACATGATAGAGAGAACAGCGACGGTAACCAGGGAAACTGCAGAAACCAATGTAAATGTGGAGCTGAACATTGATGGTAGTGGCCAGTTTGAAGTCACTACGGGTATAAGGATGTTGGATCATCTTATAGCTCAGCTAGCACGACATGGTGTGTTTGATTTAAAAGTGTCTGCCACGGGGCCTGATCAACATCATGTGGTTGAAGATGTGGCTATTTCTTTAGGCAGAGCTTTCAATCAAGCCTTGGGAGATAAAAGGGGCATTGTTCGAATGGCGCATTCTGTTGTGCCTATGGATGATGCTTTGGCAACTGTGGTGGTTGATATTGGGGGTAGATCTTTTAGTGTGGCAGATATACCTTTTAGTCAGGCAAATATCAGTGATTTAGAGGTTGACATGATTCGTCACTTTTTGGTTTCCTTTGCTTCTGAAGCCAAGATTAATCTTCATGCTAAAGTGCTTAGTGGGATAAATGATCACCATAAGGCTGAAGCTATATTTAAAGCGCTAGGCCGAGCTTTAGATTTGGCAGTGCAAATTGACAGGAGACTGGCGGGTGAGATACCCAGTACCAAGGAAGTTATAGAAGGTTAGTTAAGGATACTCTGGAGTAGACTGAGGAATTGATACACCTCATCTGTCGATCTCAGAAAATATTGAGCTATGGTATCTGAGGTATTCTTACCAACATAAATGGATATCCCCTTGTTGTCAATGATGGTATTAAAACCATCATTGTCGGTGATGTCATCGCCGAGAAATATTATAAGAGGTTTCTTTTCTGGCCAGAGATTTTGGGCTATAAATGTTATTGCCTTGCCCTTGTTCCAATCCACCACTGGTCTTATTTCGTAGGCCTTTTTGCTTGACGTAACTATTACTTTGTCTGAAGTCAGATAAGGTTCGATTGTTTGCCGGAAAGTTTGTTCTAATGTTGGCAACTCTTCTTTGGGTACAAGACGATAGTGAAGGGTTAACGAAAGTTCCTTATCTTCTATCCTGGCACCATTGGTAGTGGCTAATCTTTTATTGAGCTGCTGGCATAGCGAGTGTAAGAGTTGTTTACTATGGTTGGCTGTGGGACATACAAATTGGATACCAGCACCCTGTATTTCCAGCCCGTGGTTTCCAGAGTAGATAATGTTACTCAGGTTTACCTTTTTACGAAGGTCTGTCAGTTTTCTGCCACTGATGACACCCAGGGTGATGTTGGGGTTATTAGCCAGCGAGTACAGGCAGGATGTCATTTTGCGGGATAGATTAGCTAGCTCTGGTTTCTCCACGATTGGAGTTAGCGTACCATCATAGTCGGAAAGCAAAAGGATGTGCCCCGCTCCTGTAATTTTGCTGGTCATAGCTTCTAGATGGGAAAAGATATATTTTATGTGTTTTACCATGTTTGAATTGTATTCGCCTCTGGCTTATAAGTATAATCTTTCCACAACATATCTTATCTGAACCCAGTAATGATAATCTATTATAGGTTAATAAGGTTCATCTTATTCCAACATTCTATTAATTTGTTGGTTGCTTAGCGTTCAGAGAAGTTTCCAGTTGGCATGTTATAATTGCTGAACTTTAGTAATGGTGGTTTTTTGATATGCGCAAATTAGGTGTATTAACTAGTGGTGGTGATGCTCCCGGCATGAATGCCTGCATCAGGGCAGTTGTTCGGTATGGAATTAAACGAGAATTAGAAATTATAGGCATTCGGCGTGGGTATGCCGGACTTCTTGATTCTGATTTTGTCGATCTGGACAATAGGGCAGTGGGCAATATAATTCAGCGTGGCGGTACGTTTTTGGGGACTGCTCGCTGTGATGAGATGAAAACTAAAGGTGGTATCAATAAAGCGGTACAGAACTTACGGCAGGAAGGCGTTGAAGGACTAATAACCATAGGAGGGGATGGAACCTTTCGTGGAGCCATGGCTTTAGCCAAAGCTGGAGATATCAGAGTAATCGGTATCCCTGGCACCATAGATAATGACATTTATGGAACTGACTACTCCATAGGTTTTGATACTGCCACAAATACTGCTTTGGATGCCATAGATAAAATTAGGGATACTGCGGGAGCGATGCATCGAATCTTTTTTGTTGAGGTAATGGGGCGAACTAGGGGTTTTATTGCCCTGGATGTTGGTATTGCTGGAGGCGCTGAACAGATATTGATTCCTGAGACGGAGACTAACATAGATAAGCTATGCCAGTCTATCAGTAGTAGTATCAAGAAGGGTAAAAGAAGCACTATTGTGGTAGTGGCTGAGGGTGATGATGCAGGGGGTGTTTTCCCTGTGGCCCAGCAGGTTTGGGAAAGATTGAGGCTGGAATATCGCATCTGTGTTCTGGGACATATACAAAGGGGAGGCTCTCCCACAGCCCGAGATCGGGTACTGGCGAGCAAGTTGGGGTCTGCTGCAGTAGATGCCTTTATTTCTGGCAGGTCGGGTGAAATGGTAGGGGAAGTGAATGGCCAAATAGAATTAACTCCACTTGAGAATACTTGGAGAAAACGGAAAAAATTAGACAAGAGCTTGATACGCTTTATGGAGGAGCTAGCCAGTTAAAGATGAGAACGATATCCATAGGAAAATTGAGGGGATTACAGCAATTAGCTAATGGGCATGGCATTCTAACGATGTGTGCTCTTGATCATAGGGGTTCTCTGAAGAGAATGCTTGCTGATGGGACAGGGAAGGAAATTGGAGATCAGGAGATGGTTGATTTTAAGCTTGATCTGGGCCAGATCTTGGCGCCGCGAGCCAGTGCTATTCTTCTTGATCCCATCTATGGTGCTGGGCAAACTATAGCCGCTGGAGTTTTGCCTAAGACAACGGGGTTATTGGTCAGTATTGAGAAGTCGGGGTACTCGGGAAGTTCAGGAGCCAGAATAACTGAGTTGTTGCCTAATTGGAATGTCAGGAAGATTAAAAAGATGGGAGCTACCGCTGTTAAGTTGCTGCTTTATTATAGGCCTGACCTGGGTGGTGTATCTGAAAAACAGCTGGAGCTGGTGGGAAAGCTGGCATCGAATTGTGAAAATGAAGACATTCCTTTAGTAGTGGAGCCTATGAGTTATAGCCTAGAGAGTAGGGAGGATCGGCCTCAGGACTTTGCTCGTGTAAAGCCCCAGCTTGTTATCAGGACAGCTGAGCAGATAACAGCTTTTCCTATTGATGTACTG
>JAUXIH010000013.1 GCA_030621105.1 Dehalococcoidia bacterium
ACTACCCACATAACCAATCCATTATCACAAGAGGTGTCCTTCCTGATTCTGCCAACGAAGACATGATCTGACCCACTGGCCGCCCATGGCTGAGGATAAAAACTAACGCCAACATCATCCAACACCCTGATGCCGGGTGCCCGAGATAGAATTCCCCTTGCTTCCTCTGGCTCCATGGGGAATGTAAACTCCACATTTACTGCTTCACTGTGCCCAAAATAAACTGGCACTCGGGCACAGGTTGCTGCTATCGGCATATCTTTCACATGCATTATTTTACGGGTCTCTTCCGCCATCTTTCGCTCTTCTGCCGTATAGCCGTTGTTCAGAAAAACATCAATCTCCGGCAATACATTAAAGGCCACTTGATGAGAATATACATGAGGAACAACACGACGCCCCTCCAAAATCAGCTTGGTCTGAGTGGTTAGCTCTCTTAAAGCGGCTGCACCACTCCCTGATACTGACTGATATGTGGTCACTATGACTCGTTTAATGGGATTGACCTTATGCAAGGGGTATAGAGCCACCACCATCTGAATTGTTGAACAGTTAGGATTGGCAATAATCCCATCATGCCCTTCAATATCTTCAGGATTGACTTCAGGAACCACTAAGGGAACCGTGAGATCCATTCTGAAAGCAGAGCTATTATCAATTACGACCGCACCTGCCTCAGCAGCCAAAGGCGATAACTTCTTGCTGACATCAGCTCCCGCAGAGAAAAGAGCAATATCAATATCACGGAAGACCTCCGGCCTTGCTTCTTCAACCTCAACTACTTGATCGTTGAACAGAAATTCTTTCCCTGCAGAATGCTTGGAAGCTAGCAGCCGCAGCGATGACAATGGAAACCTGCGCTCCTCAAGTATCTTGATGAACTCCTGCCCAACAAGCCCAGTAGCACCAACAACAGCTACATTTAACACTGCCATCTCCCTCCATCATAAATCCAACAGCGTATGCAATCCATAAATCAACCCCTTACGCTTAACTGCTTCTTTAATAGCAAGAACAACACCAGGCATATAAGATTCCCGATTTACAGCCTCATGGTGCAAGCTTAGAGTTTGCCCCGCTCCACTAAAGATAACTTCTTGCCCTGCCACAAATCCCGGCAACCTCAAGCTATGAATAGCGATGCCCCCCATCTGACCTCCACGAGCATTGGCAAGCACCTCTTTTTCCGTTCGAGGATAAATAAAGGATTCCCCACGCGCTTCAAGCATAGCCTTAGCAGTAGCTATAGCCGTTCCTGAGGGAGCGTCAATTTTTTTATCGTGATGCATCTCCACAATCTCTACATGAGAGAAAAACTTGGCGGCCACCCTGGCAAAATTCATCAACAGCACGGAGCCCAAGGAGAAATTAGGCACAACAAGCGCTGCTATACCATTATCCTGGCACAACTCAGCGATCTCATCCAGATTATCCTGAGAGAGCCCGCTAGTACCAACAACCAGATTGACCTGTCTCCTCGCTGTTATCCTGACAGCCGACATAGCAGCTTCAGCATTGGTAAAATCTACTACAACATCAGGGTGACAACTCCCTAGAATGAAGTTCAGATCAGAGGAAAATGGCACTAACTCCGAGGTACTAGGCAGGGCAAGATACTGCTGAGTTACTTTCTTCTCTACAGCTCCAACTACCTTTAATTCTGTCTCTCTATCCACCGCTTCGATAACCTGTCGCCCCATCTTACCCAGAGCACCGTGGATTACCACCCTTATCACTTCCATACATATTTCCCTATCAATTTATTTCACTTAGGCCGATATAGTCTCCCTAGTTGTATCGGCGAGTTCCTTTATGCTCACCACGCCCGAAGGTAGCAGGACCTCTGCTTGGGGACGAATTTCCGGAAGGTTTTCCCTGAAACAAGGCCTTCCGCGACAGATTTACTCTGCCTGAGTCATCTATCTCAATGACTTTAACAGTCAGTTCATCACCTATCTTAACCACATCACTGACCTTCTCTACATAATGGTCAGCTATCTGACTAACATGAACTAGCCCTTCCTTTCCTGGCAGAATTTCCACCATGGCTCCAAAATTCAGCAGGCGAGTGACCTTCCCTGTGTAGATATCACCAATCTTAGCCTCTTTGGTTAACGACTCAATTTTACTGATTGCTTTCTGTGCTCCCTCTTCATCTAGGGAACCAATCAGTACAGTGCCATCATCTTTGACATCTATGGTGGATTTCGTCTCATCAATAATAGATCTTATCGTCCTGCCTCCAGGACCAATAACCATGCCAATCTTCCTGGGGTCGATGCTCAAGCTATATATCCTGGGAGCAAGGGGACTGAGCTCGGGACGACTGTGGCTAATAGTCTGTGACATCTTCTCCAATATATCCAAGCGCACCTGACGAGCTTGGTCCAAGGCTTCAGACAAGATGTCACTATCCATACCCTTCAACTTAATATCAAGTTGTAGCGCGGTGACGCCTTGAGCAGTGCCAGTAACTTTAAAATCCATGTCACCATAGGCATCCTCAATGCCCTCGATATCGGAGAGGAGAACATGGTCACCATCTTCACCAGTCACTAATCCCATAGCTATGCCTGCCACAGGCGCCTTAATGGGCACACCTGCATCCATGAGAGAAAGAGTAGCTCCACACGTGCTGGCCATAGACGTACTGCCATTGGAGCTAAGTACTTCAGAAACTAACCTTATAGTATAGGGAAAGTCAGACTCGGCAGGTAATACAGGGCTAATAGCTCGCTCCACCAAAGCCCCATGCCCAATCTCCCTCCTGCCAGGAGTCCCTCTACGCCTGACCTCACCTGAGGAGAAAGGAGCAAAGTTATAGTGGTGCATAAAACGCTTGGTCTCAGCTATGTCCAGATTATCCAACAATTGTTCCTTACCCACAGACCCCAAAGTAGCAATAGTTAGCACCTGAGTCCGCCCACGAGAGAAAAGGCCAGAACCATGAGTACGAGGCAGAAGGCCGACCTCACTGCTGATAGGGCGAATTTCCCCTGCCTGACGACCATCCAAATGTTGTCTTTGTTGCAATATCCTCTGCCGGGCAGCTGCCTTAAGTTGCGATTCAAAAACATAGATGATATCGTCCTGAGGGTAAGTCTTACTAAGCCGGTTTACAAGCTCGCTCCTGATCAGCCCTACAGCTTGTCCACGTTGTATTTTATCTGATTGCGCCAGAGCTTGCTCTAGCTTCCCCTCCAAAGCAGAGGAGACATCAGCAACAAGCTGAGAGTCAACACCCCTGGGCTCAATCCCCAGCTTGGGCTTGCCATAACTTTCCTGCAACTCTTTCTGAAGCTGGATGATATCCTGGTTGGCTTCATGGCCAAGCTTAATCGCCTCCATTAATATCTTCTCAGAGGCCTCTTTGGCTCCCGCCTCCACCATAACTATAGACTGTGCAGTGCTAGCCACAACCAAGTCAATCAAACTATCCTCTACCTGAAGCAAGGTAGGATTCAATACAAAATCCCCATCTAGATATCCAATGCGCACTGCTGATATCGGGCCAGCAAAAGGGATGTCAGATATAGTCAACGCCGCCGAGGCACCGATAAGGGCACAAACATCAGGAGCATTCTTCTGGTCAGCAGACAAGACAGTGACTATTACCTGAACCTCCCTACCAAATTCTTTGGAGAGCAAGGGCCGTAGAGAACGATCAATAAGTCGGTCAGTTAACACTGCCTGTTCAGTAGGCCTACCCTCCCGCCGAATAAAACTGCCTGGTATCTTTCCTATAGCATAATGCTTTTCCTCATAATCTACTGTAAGGGGAATAAAATCGAGGTTTTCCCTGGACTCGGGGCTGCAACAGACAGTAACCAGCACTACTGTATCACCATAACGCACAACTACGGAGCCATTAGCCTGTTGAGCAAGCTTACCAACCTGGATACTAAGAGGCCGGTTCCCTATCAACTTATCAAAAGATCTGACCATGTTATTTCCTCAACTTCAAAACAGAGATAAGGGACTGATATCGCTCAGCATCAACCCTGCCAATATAAGCTAAAAACCGCCGGCGCCGCCCAATCAACTTAAACAGGCCGCGACGGGAGCTGTGATCATGAGGATTAACCTTGAGGTGCTCGGTCAATTGTCGTATTCTCTCACTAAGCAAGGCTACCTGAACATCAGCCGACCCTGTATCTCCTTCTTTAATTCTAAATTGTGAAGTAATCTCCTGTTTCCTTTCCTTGATTAACATACGTTCTCCTTAGATAACAATTGCAGCATTATAACACAGGGAAAGCAGCAACTGCATAGAAACCTGAGCATGCCTGGTCATCACAGTAAATTGACCCCTGGAGAAAAATAAGGTTATAATGCCACAAGTTATCAAGTAACCAGCGTAGTTTTTTATGCACGAGAGCTGCGGTATCTTCGGACTTTATTCTCAGGAAACGAATGTAAGCAAACTTATATTCTTTGCCTTGTTTGCACTACAGCATCGTGGGCAGGAGAGTGCTGGCATCGCTGTCGCGAACAACAACAGGATAGATGTGCACACCAGTGCTGGACTTGTATCACAGGCATTTACTGAGGATAATCTCGCCAAGCTAAATGGTCACATTGGAATTGGACACAACCGCTACTCTACTACAGGCTCAAGCAGACCAGCCAACGCCCAGCCTATAGTAGTAAAATCAGCAAATCTGACCCTGGCCCTAGCACACAACGGCAACATTACCAATGCCAAGATACTACATGATGAGCTGTATAGTCAGGGTTATAATTTCAACACGTCCACAGATTCAGAGGTCATTGGAAATCTCATTATATCCTCCTCAAGGAAAAGCCTCGAGGAGAAAATAAAATACGCTATGAATCGTCTGCAGGGCGCCTATTCTCTGACTCTTCTCACTGGCGATAAGCTTATCGCCGTGCGTGATCCACTGGGAGTTCGTCCTCTATGCATAGGAAAGATAGATGGTGGTTATGCCATTGCCTCAGAGAGTTGCGCCCTGGATCACATCGGATCCCAGTTCCTCAGGGAAGTCCAGCCAGGAGAGATATTGACTATTGACAGGAACGGAATGAAATCATATTACAAGGAAAGTAAGAAAAAAGGACTATGCATCTTCGAGTATATTTATTTTGCTCGCCCTGACAGTATCATACAGGGCAAGTTATTATATTCAGCGAGACAAGCTATGGGAGAAATGCTGGCTCAAGAACATCCTGTGGATGCTGATCTAGTCATCGGCGTACCAGATTCCGCCACCTCTGCCGGCATCGGTTACTCCCATGCATCGGGCATTCCTTATGCCGAGGGATTACTCAAGAATAGATATGTGGGGCGAACATTTATTGAGCCCAACCAGCACTTACGAGACCTCGGGGTACAGCTAAAATTTAACCCCCTCACGGAGATAATTGCTGGTAAGAGGCTAGTTGTAGTGGACGATAGTATCGTTAGAGGCACCACCACTCCTCATGTGGTTACCCTGCTAAAGAAAGCTGGTGCTGCAGAAGTGCACCTGCGCATCTGTGCTCCACCGATCCGCTACCCCTGCTTTTTTGGCGTGGATATGGCACGGAAATGGGAGCTCATCGCAGCTAACAAAACCATCCCCGAAATTAGGGATTATGTTGGTGCTGATTCTCTGGGTTTCCTCAGTGTGAAAAACTTGGTCCGCGCCATCGGCCTGCCCAAAGATATCTTCTGCCTGGCTTGCTTCACTGGAGAGTACCCCATCCCCATACAGATCGAGATGGATAAATTATCCCTAGAGACATCAGGACTCAAGGAATTCAGTGAAATCAGAAGCTAAAGCCTACGCCCAGGCTGGCGTCGATCTCCAGCAATCGGAGCGCATCGGGCAATTTATTGGACAACAGGCTAAATCCACTTTTGGGCCTGAGGTCATCGGATCAGGATTCTTTGGTAGCATGTTTCAACTAAAGGAATATCAAAAACCCGTGTTGGTCTCCAGCGCTGATGGGGTCGGCACCAAACTCCAAATAGCCTCGCTACTGGACAGGCATAACTCTGTGGGTGCCGACATTGTCAACCACAGCGTCAACGATATCCTGTGTTGTGGAGCTGAGCCTTTGTTCTTCCTCGACTACATCGCTATGGGGAAACTAGCACCCCAGCAAATAGAAGCTATTATTACCGGCATGGCTCAAGCGTGCAGGGATGTCCCCTGCAGCCTTATTGGCGGTGAAACAGCTGAAATGCCAGGAACTTATCCCAGAGGAAGCTATGACATAGCTGGATTTATCGTCGGGGTCGTGGAGAGGAAAAACATCATCGATGGCAGCGCTATCAGATACGGCGATATAATCCTCGGACTACCATCCTCCGGATTGCATACCAATGGCTACTCATTGGTTAGAAAAGTTTTCCACGTAGAGAATAATCCCTCTTCTCTGAACAAAATTTACCCCGAGTTAGGTATTAGTTTGGGCGAAGCCTTGCTTAAAATCCACCATTGTTATTACCATGAGCTTAAGCCTCTGCTATCCTTTGTCCACGGTATAGCCCATATCACTGGTGGGGGCTTCCCTGGAAATATATCTCGCATCCTACCTCAGGATCTCGCAGCCCATATACATAAAGGCACATGGGATGTGCCCGCATTATTCCAACTCATCCAGAGACAGGGAAAAATCAATGAGTCTGAAATGTACCAAGTATTCAACATGGGCATTGGAATGACCATCGTATGCTCCCCAGAACAAGCCAAGAGATTGACCCAAGCTTTACCTCAAGCCAGAGTCATTGGAGAGATAACCAACAGGAAGAAAATAGAGCCAGTCATCATAGATTAAGGAGAGAGAAAATGAAAGCCATCATTAGCGTATCCAACAAAGCGGGTATAGCTCAGTTTGCCCAGGGTTTACAGGACCTGGGCATCGAGGTATTCAGCACAGGTGGAACTAAAAAAGCATTGGAAGCAGTAAATATCAATGTACGCAGCATCACAGAACTTACCGGCTTTCCCGAAATCCTCGATGGCAGGGTTAAAACGTTACATCCAGCAATTCATGGTGGGATCTTAGCGCGGAGAGACAACTCTCAACACATGGCCGCACTGGAACAACATCACATTAGTCCCATCGATATCGTAGTGGTAAACCTTTACCCATTTATAGAAACGGTAAGTAAAGATCAAGTTTCCCTAGATGAAGCATTAGAAAACATCGATATTGGTGGCCCAACCTTGATTCGTTCGGCAGCCAAAAACTTCTCCGCTATCACCGTAATCGTGGACCCCAAAGACTACGACGCAGTGCTCAAAAAGCTGAAACAAAGTAACATAGATCTAGAAACAAGAAAAAGCTTAGCCCAGAAAGCATTCCAGCATGTAGCAATATATGATACAGCTATCTCACAATACCTCCGTCAGGAAAAATTCCCCCAAGAGATGACCATCGCACTAAAGAAAGACCGCATGCTACGCTACGGAGAGAATCCACATCAAAAGGCAAGCCTGTACCTGGAACAGAATGTAAACTCACCGCAAAGCATCTTAGCAAAGTTAGAACAACTTAATGGTCCAGAAATATCCTTCACCAATTTGCTCGATATTGATGCCGCAATAAACATCCTCAAGAACTTCACTATTCCCACAATAGCCATACTGAAACACAACAATTCCTGTGGACTCTCCAGTCATAATAACCTAGCACAAGCCTACTTGGGGGCACTCTCCGGAGACCCTGTGGCTGCCTTTGGCGGAGTGGTTGCCAGCAACAGAGTCATTGACCCCGACACAGCAAAAGAAATAAATAAAACTCACTTCGACGCAATCGTAGCACCGGGATATCATGATACGTCTCTGAAATTGCTGGGACGAAAGAAGAGCCTGCGCCTGATCAAATTGCCTATAGATAAGGCTACTGGCGAATACCAATTGGAATTTCGCCATATTAATGGGGGCTTCCTGGCACAAATACCAGACTTCTTCACCGAATCCGATTTCAATCCCCGTGTCGTCAGTGATCGTGAGCCCTCCGAAACAGAGCTTTCAGCCCTACGCTTCGCATGGAAGGCAGTAAAAGGGGTTAAATCCAACGCCATCACCATCGCCAAGGGACAAACATTGCTGGGCATAGGTGCAGGACAGCCAAGCCGTGTAGCCAGCGTGGAAATAGCCTTGAAGATTGCCAGTGATAGAGCCCAAGGTGCTGTTCTGGCTTCCGACGCCTTTTTCCCCTTCCCCGATGGCCCAGAACTGGCAGCTGCTAAAGGGATAACTGCCATCATTCAACCAGGGGGATCTATTAGGGACAACGAGGTAATTAAAATAGTGAATCAGCACAAGATGGCCATGGTATTTACCGGGACTCGACATTTCAGACATTGAAATCAATCAATTGAAACACAGCTTGAATCCTCCTTGCGGGATTCTGAGACTAGCTTTTCCTGTCTGAATTTACATAGCCATCAGGCCATATTCTCGTATCTGGAGGCAACCTGCTCCCCTGCTGGATTACAACATAGTCACCTAGAACACAACCATCAGCTATATCACAAGCAGCTTCGACACGAACGGAGGAGCCAATAACACAGTTGTGCAAACAAGCACCTTCAGCAACAGTTACTCCATCCCATAGCAGTGCTCCATCGATAACCACATCATGAGCAATGCTACAATATGAACCAAGTACAGCAGGTCCGACAATCATTGCATTTTCCCCTATCCAAGAGCCAGCACCAACCAGAACAGGACCTTTAATCCGCGCTGTGGCATCAATATGAGCCCCTCCTGCAACAACAATTTCGTGTCCATGTTGTTTTGCTAACAAGTCATGATGTGCCTTCAAGTAGTTCTCTGTGGTGCCAATATCAACCCAATAGGCATCAGAGGGATAAGCCAGTATGGGATCCCCCCTCCGGAGCAGTGCCGGAAACACATCCTGTTCGAACATATATGGTGTAGCAGCAGGAATCTCCGCCAGTATATCTGGGTTCAGTATATAGATGCCGGCATTGATCATATTCGTGGCCACTTGCCCCCAGCCCGGCTTCTCCACAAAGCATGTTACCAGCCCCTGCTCGCTGGTTTCCACCACGCCATACATGGTTGGATCTTCAACCGGCGTTAAGGCCATAGTCACTCGCGGCATAACTTTGCGATGACGGCCAATCATATCAGTGAGGTCTATCTCTGTAAGGATATCCCCGTTGAGTACAACAAATGCTCCCTGCAATAATGACTCCATATTCTTCACAGCTCCCGCCGTCCCCAGAGGTGATTCCTCCACAATATAGGTTAGATGAACATCAAGCTGACTACCATCGCCCAAGCAATCTCGAATAGAGGTGGGAAGATAGCCCATAGCAAGAATAATATCCTGAATCCCATGCTTACCCAGATAACGCAGCAGATGTTCCAAGAAAGGCCGATTCAATACAGGTACAACTGCCTTGGGAATATTACAGGTTAGAGGACGTAATCTCGTTCCCTTACCCCCAACAAGAATAATCGCCTGCACTAATCATCCACCAAGTGAAATAGAGTATGACTGATATTATCCTTGCAGTGTACATTAAAGGTAGTTTTATTGTCTACACTTATCCACAGACAGACCGCCAGATAAGAACATAACCATCATCGTTTCCCTACCCCCTTATGGTTTCAGGCGTTTGGACATGCTTCAGACTATAACTGACACTACAGTCGAGTCACTACAACCACCTGCAAAAGCTATGAAGAAATACTGGGACTCTTTAAATATAGACCCACAGCACGCTATAATATATTGACAGAGAGTTTATCCCTCTTGTCACAGGCTGGAGGTAAATATGAACTGGTTGGACATTGCTATTATTATTATTGCCATCTTTTTTGGTCTCTTGGGTTTGCGGAACGGGATAATCAAATCAGTCTTTGGCTTCGGCGGACTAATAGCAGGTATATTCCTGGCAGGCCGCTACTACCAGCCACTGGCAGTACTACTATCTCCCAGCGGCGCTGACTGGTCTAACATAGCGGCTTTTGCCATTATCATAGTAGCCACCGTGGTTGTAGCCAGTTTGCTGGGATGGCTCATCGCTCGGCTCGCCAGTATGACCCCGCTCGGCTTAGCAGATAGAATTATCGGGTTTATTCTCGGCATTGGGGCAGGAAGCATTCTATTCGCCGCCATACTCGCTGCCGTAGCTAAATATATACCAAGTACAGCAGGAATCATCTCACACTCTACATTGGCAAAGATACTAATAGAACAAATTCCCTTGCTGCTAGCGCTGCTGCCTGATGAATTCAATTTCATCAGCAACTTTTTTGTCTAACAGCGATATTCCTAAGCTATAATATGCTATCGAGAGTCTTCCTGATCCCCGCCTTTGTCTTGAGGCCTACAATCTGTCTGACAGGTTGGCCATTTTTAAATATAAGCATACTAGGAAGTGAAGAAACCCCATATCTGGCAGCGAT
Source organism: Dehalococcoidia bacterium (assembly GCA_030621105.1). Lineage (GTDB taxonomy): Bacteria > Chloroflexota > Dehalococcoidia > GIF9 > AB-539-J10 > JAGGVQ01. The sequence continues at coordinate 10,398 of JAUXIH010000013.1, forward strand.
GGGGGTGTTTTCTTCAACATTCACTTTAGTGAACTTTGCCCTGCCACGGTACTCTCTAGAAAGCTCTTCTAACATGGGCTCAGCAGCCAGGCAAGGAGAACACCAGTTGGCCCAGAAATCTACTAAAACCGGGATCCCTGACTTCAGGACGTTATTCTGAAATTTATCTTCACCTGTCAAAGATGATAGCATTGTTCATTCCTCCTCTATATCAGAACACGATATCCAGAGCAAAGAAATCAATAGCATGCTTTGTCGTTTGATCAGCAACCATGGCGTTGGCCATCCCTTTTAGCTGCGCTACTGCATCAAGACTCCTCAAGACATCAGCAGGACGAGCCTCATACCGAATCTCCCTGCCATAAGTGACAGGACTATCCGTCTCCAAAAGCAGATTGTCAAGGGGCACTTCATACATAGCTCTCCTATGTTCCGTATGATACTCAACTGCCGGAGTGGCAGAAACAAAATAGCCCGCAGCTACTATGTCCCTCAGGGTTCCTGAGGGGCCAGTGAACCAGTGGAACACGGCCTTCTCTATTCCTTCATTGTGGGCCAATCGAAAGGCATCATCCCAAGCATAACGGCTATGAATTATCACTGGCTTGGAATGATCTCGGGCTATGGCCAATATGCTCCTCAAAACAGCTTGCTGCAATCCCTTTGACACGCCCTTTCGTATTCTCTTATCATAATCCAGGCCTATCTCTCCAACTGCAACTACAGCATCAATGTTCTGCTCCAAAAACCGCAAGTTATCATCAATCTCAGATGGTTCAAGACCAGCTAGATTCCCCGGATGCATCCCCAGAGCAGGATAAACAAAGGGGCGATATCGTTGAGAAATGTCCATTATCATTTCGTTGGAACGATAATCCGACCCCACAGCTACCACAGCAATAACACCAGCCTTCCTGGCCTGCTCAATAGCAACTTCGAGGTCCTCTACCTCATCCAGATGCGCATGTGTATCAATAAGCCTGTACACAATTCATCCCTTCTTCTCACTGAGCATGCCATGGTAATATCTCAGTCCTGCCTCGGTCGGTTTATATCCATAAAGAGAAAACTTCCCTGGCTTCATGGAAACCATGCCAGCAGATAACAACATCTTGATTACCACCTCGGCAAAATATCCCGCCAAGTTAAGATGATGGTCGGGAACTTCTTGGCCGGTTGCCTCAAATTCCCGGCAGATGCTGGCTAGAAGGTTGGCTGGTTCCTCCTCAAGATTACGAAGAAGAGATCGCATCTCCTCAGTTCCATTGATGACCTCCACGAAATCCTCAAACACAGACATGCTACCTACTTCTCTCTAACCCCGTCCTCAATATAAAACAACTCCACATGGAATCACGGCTCATCTTATGCAAGCCTTCCTGCGAACCCTGCAAATAGAAATAATTTTTCACGCATTGCTTCCCTGCACCCGCAGTATTTTAGCGATTGGAGACAATAATGACAAATATCTGCTGGCTACAATTGACAGCGAAAATACTCCATGCTAAGGTAAAAACATATAGAGGTTAATAAATATGAACTATCAACGCGAATTACTAAAAGGAAATACCGAACCACTGTTGTTGCATATCATCGCCCGCCAGCCCACATATGGTTACAAGGTCATTAAGGAACTAGAAGAAAGAAGCAATGGTTACTTTCAATTCAGGGAAGGAACTCTCTATCCTGCCCTGCATCGTCTGGAAAAAGACAAGCTCATAACAAGCAGCTGGTGTAAATTACCCTCCGGACAGAAGAGGCGATACTACACCATAACTAAAAAGGGACAACAGTCTCTGGCCAACCGACTGAGTGCCTGGCAAAATTTCTCTACGGCAATAAAGGCAATCATACAGCCAGAGTCAACCTAGGACAACAATGACAAGCAAACTCGCTGCTTATCTAGACAGCATCAGGTCGAACTTTCGCGTAGACTCAGCAGTAAAGGACGATGTAACTGAAGAGATTTACACTCACCTGGAAGATAAAACTCAAGAACTAGAGAAAGAGGGGTTAAGCAAAAAGGAAGCAATTGAAGTTGCTACACTCTCCTTTGGTTCAGCAAAATTAATTACACAGCAATTATATCAGGTACATGGACAAGGCACTTGGCAAGAAGCTTTCTATGCATCTTTGCCTCACATACTGGTCGCTTCACTTCTCGCCTCCTATTATCTGCAAAACCTAGTCTGTCTTTCAAGCATATTGCTAACCACTGTCTGCGTCGCAATTTACGGTTGGTGGCAAGGCAAACCGATGTGGCTCTTTCCCTGGTTAGGCTACTACCTGCTGCCAGTTATACTCACAGGCATCTTGCTCATCACCCTACCGCAAAAATGGGTCTGGATAGCAGCATTGGTTTATATACCTCTGGGATTATTTGTCATCGCTTACATCATCAGACAAACAACAAATCGTGATTGGTTATATGCCTCGATGATGCTTATACCTCTGCCTATAGGCTTAACTTGGTTACTGAACATGGGGCCACCAAGCGAACTGACATTAGGCAACATACCTATGTCACAATTGTCTGCAAACTCTCCATGGATAATGATAAGTTTTCTCACACTAGCACTAGCAACAGTGGTTGCCATTCGCGTGAGATCAAGACAGTACAAGGCTATAGCCCTGCTAGTTCCATCAGCTATAATTTTAGCTACAGCAGTTTTAATAAAAGGGGAGAGCATAGGTATCTGGGGATGGTTCATGCTATTTCTGTCGGTGGCAGGCTTACTCAGCCCAGTTTTCCTACAGATCAAATCGCAAGCGCAGCGCTAATTCCACAAGCCCACCTGAGATGAATCTCCAGTGTAAGGTATGCCAAGATGCTCATAAGCCAAGCGTGTAGCTATGCGACCACGCGGGGTCCTCTCCATAAAACCTAGCTGCAGCAAGTAAGGCTCATAAACATCAGTGATGGTATTAGAATCCTCGCTGGTAGCTGCGGCAAGAGTATCCAGCCCTACAGGTCCACCAGCAAATTTGTCAACTATGGTGTAAAGTACCCTCCTGTCAATATCATCCAGTCCCACAGAATCTATCCCCAGTTTAGAAAGCCCTTCTCTAACCACTTCCTCAGTAAGCACCCCCTCCGCCACAACCTGAGCATAATCTCGTAATCTTTTCAACAGTCGGTTAGCCACCCGCGGAGTACCCCTGCTACGTTGGACAATATACTCCAAGCCCTCATCCACCACAGGAATCTTAAGAATATCAGCAGAACGCCGCAAAATTTCTTTTATTGCCGCCTTCTCATAGAAATCCAGATGATATATAGCCCCGAACCTATCTCGTAGTGGAGGGCTCACCGATGCAAACCGTGTAGTAGCTCCAAGCAAGGTAAAATGAGGCAGTGTCAAACGAAGGCTCCGAGCTTTAGGCCCCTTGCCCAAGAAGATATCAAACCCAAAATCCTCCATGGAGGGATAGAGCTTCTCTTCGATAACATGGCTGAGCCGATGAATTTCATCTAAAAACAGGATGTCTGACTCGCGCAAGCTGGTAATTATCGCCGCCAGATCCCCTGTGTGTTCTATGGCAGGACCAGAACTAACCCTGATGTTGACTCCCATCTCCGCAGCAATAATATAGGCAAGTGTAGTTTTCCCCAAGCCAGGAGGCCCATAAAGGAGAACATGGTCCAAAGCCTCTTTTCTCTTCTGAGCAGCGATGATAGATATCTTCAGGTTATGCTTAACCTTTTCCTGGCCAATAAATTCACTGAAGCGCCTAGGACGAAGATCGGATTCACTGGAGACCTCTTCAGGAGCTGACTTGCCTGAAACAACTCGCATCTACTCTTTTCACCCCTGATCGAGAGATGTTCCCTCCCCAACCCGCACCCCTTGATTCAACTGAAGGTTCACTTCTTCAATCTCTTCCTTAGCTAAAACCTGAGATGGAATAAACTTGCCCAGAATAACATTCTCCTTAAGGCCACGAAGTCGATCTACCTTGCCCATAATAGCCGTATTAGTAAGAACTCGCCCCGTCTCCTGAAAAGAGGCTGCGGCCAGCCAGCTCTCCTTACCCAGCGATACCTTGCTTATGCCTAAGAGAATAGCCTGTGCTGTCGCTGGCTCTCCTCCCTCAGCTAATACTTTGGCATTCACATCTTCATAATCAAAGCGGCCAATCACCTCACCAGGCAACATTCCTGCATCTCC
>JAUXIH010000106.1 GCA_030621105.1 Dehalococcoidia bacterium
AAATGTCAAGAGCCATTATAAAAAGATCTATCAAATCTCACGCCTCAAGGTTATGCGTAGCACCGTAAGGCAAAAAGGAACGATTTTTCCCTAGAGGTAACAAACCGCTAAAAGGTGCAGCGCGAGGCTGAAATACTTGGAATTGAAGACCTAACCGCTAATGCGTCACAAAACACTTGATCGTTAAATCACCGTGCAAAGTCATACGCATAGAGATTAATCTTTATTTTTTTATTGACATTTCCCTTAATCTGGATTAATAGTTAAATGATGAAGCACATTGTTTTTCCTTTATGGTTTTGGGCAATTGCCGAGGTTGAGTATAGGTGGTCTTATAATGGGAATATTCTGAATTGAAAGGGGGATAGATGAATTGGTTTAAAAAGAAACCTAACGTCCCATTCAAGATAGATGCCATCGAGGTGTCTGCTAAGAACTTCCCAATGCATATTCTTGGCCTTAATCCTTGGACAGGACAAGGATATAAATTACTTGCGACTCAGTTAAAAGACGACCCCACATTTTTTCTACCCACAATAGTAAAAGATGGGCGATTTTCACTCCTCTCTGTACCAGACGAAAAGTCTTATCTTGAACTTCTTAACGGCATACGCATTCGGGCATTACAACTACCTGATTCCACTATTTCTCGCATGGCAGTTGGGGCGGGTGTGTGCCTGAACCCCCAAAAACCAGCAATAGATGCATTTCCTTATGAAGTTATTGGCTTTTCACAGGTCTCTACCGAACTTGTGCAGATATTTTCTACCCTCCAACTATTCACAAGTTCGCTGAGTCTTTTCCAAGCGTCTGTAGAGGCACTTCAAAAGGAACCTATTCGAACATGGATTAATCGAACAATAGAGAACTATGAGCGTGAACTAAATTGGACAGAGAACATAACCCGTCAGGTAAGGGAACATAAAGGAATCTTCCGATTGTAAGCCTTGACTGACACGTGGAAATAACTTATTTTGAAACACGAAAAATTTTATAGTCTCTTACTACCTCTAGTTTTATAGGTACATTTCGTTTTGATAACTTCGACTCCCATAGACCATTCTTACGTGCCCAATTTCCAATGCATTCTTGAATCAGGTGAGTACAATTATTCCAACTGTCTTTCTTCACTAATGCTTGTCCCTTAGAACCATCGTCAAAATGCAATTCCACATAATCTTCATTGGGAGAAAAGAGGCTCGAATATTTTCCAATATTTATTGCAACACCGGAATTCTTATTAGATTTTTCAAGCTTGTATCTCATTATAGCTTTGCTTGAATTAAACCATAGGGATCCTTTAAATGTTTCTCCTATCATGCTATGGTCTCCTCCCGCCATTATTTCTATTCATTATGGTAATTATTAATCCAATTGTTAATTCTTTTCAAACGTCACAATCTGAGTACTTGTTGGATTGTGCCTCAGCCGCCAACTGAGCGTCTAAGCTTTCATAACGCCGATGAGACAGAAATGACTTTTGTTCAACTAGACAACTGAACGTCATTTTGCTCAAGCCTAATTTTAACGTAACAGGGTGTCTAAGAGTGTTTAGGAGGGGCTGTAGTTACCGGCAGCGGTCGTGGCATAGGGAGGGCTATCGCCCTGAAATTGGCTGAGGTTGGCGCTGCCGTGGTGGTCAATGATATAGGCGATGTCGAGCCCCTTGAAGCCATAGCCCGGGAAATCAAGGCTGTGAACCGGCAGAGCCTGCCTATCCTGGCTGTGACCGTAACCGCTTTCATCTTACCTGCTGAATGGAACGGCAAATAGACGTTCACCAGACCAAACAGCGAGGGGCAGGGTGTAGACCCTGCCCCCCTTTCCATCCGACTACTCCGGCGGGACAACCCTGATTGAGTCAGTACCGTGTATCGACACTCCGTCATAAGTCTCACCGGTCAACTCGGCCATACCATCTCCAAGTTCCAACTCGGTAGTATACACTTGAACCACAAGGTCGGTGAAACCATCGCCATTTACGTCTTCGTAGGAACCGGCATTCCCACTCTTGCCCTTGACCCTCACGGTAGCACCAGCCAGCATGACGGTGGAGGGGTCAACGGTAGTAACGTCGAAATCCGCTGAACCGAGGATAGCTACGGGCACTACACCATTGCTATCGGGGTTGATGCTATTGGGGTCACTGCCCGGCTTGATATCGATGGCCACCGGGTATGGACCATACAGCTCGATCATGTTGAATGCGACCTGCCCGTATGTGCCGCACCCCCCCCAGGCCGGGGCGGTGGCCACAAACTTGATGGTCAGCAAACCGTTGAAATTCCATGACGAAATGTCGAATTCGGTCGCTGTCCACGTGTTTGAGGGAAACTGGTCCACGTACGTGCCCACGTAGGTCTCGTTTACATAGACGTTGAATCCATCGTTGGCAGACCCATCCAGGTGATCCACCTTCAAGGTCTTAGCATATAGTGCACCAGCATTCAAGTCCACGGATGCCCAGTTGTTTGCTAGGTCGCAGGTTTCACCCCCATCACCCCAGATAAGCCGCATGTTGCCAACTCCCACTCCACCATCGTGGCACGCGCACCAGTCCCCGGTCTTATTAGGAACACTGTATAGTCCGCAAGTCCAGATATCACTCCAGCCTATTAGGTTGTGCCCTGCCTCACTAGTAGTGTCGCCAATGTTGACGCTGTCCAGCAGTTGTGGGACTGGCGGAGCCGCGTAGGCAAATGACGCCAGACCTAGGGTTAACACCAACGCTATTACCAGCAATACTGCTCCTAATTTCTTCTTCACTCTCTATCACCTCCTTTCTTTTAGAGATTGTTTTATCGCCGCTAGACCTGGGGGAGTCCCCGAAGGGACTCCCTTTAGCCTGTACTTAACCAGACGCTACATCAATGATCCAAGACCTCGACCCGGTCGACCGCCAACTGACCGTATGTGTTGAAGCTCCCCCAGGCAGCCCCCGTGGCCTCGATCTTGATCTCAATGGCAGTGGACATTCCCTTGCCAGCGGGGAAGCCGTAGATGTCGTGCACTACCCAGTACTCACTGGTTAAGGGGTCGCTGGTGTAGTTGTAAACCAATGCCCAATCGCCTCCGGGGTTCTTCACGTAGACATTAAAGCTGTCGTCGGCGATGCCATCCAGCACGCGCATCTTGATGTGGCGGGCAAAGCCGGTTACATCAGATGCTGTAGTGTCCAGGGTCAATGTCGCATACCCAGGTGTGGGGTCACCTGCGTAGGAGACGACTCGACACGTGCCAGGAGCGATTCCACCCCAGTTACCCCCGCTGGTTATTGGCTCTATCGGACCCCATCCCATAAGACTATGTCCTGCTTCACTGCTTGTATCGCCGATGTCCACATTGTCCAGCATTGTTGGGATTGGCTTAGCTGCGTAGGCAAATGGTGCCAGACCTAGAGTTAGCACCAAAGCGACTACCAGCATTACTGCTCCCAATTTCCTCTTCACTTCTTTCCACCTCCTTTCTTAAGATTTTTATATCAATCGGTCTTTCCCTATCGTCTTTGTTCAGTGGTATTGCTCCATAGGCATTACCTCCCCTTTTTAGAGTCTTCATAAAACACAAGAGGAGTGCCTGGCTTATCCCAGCACTCCTCATACATTCAGGTATACCCTCTCAGGGTCAACCTGCCTGTCGACCGCTCTTCTCCATATAGCAGATATGCAACCGCCCTTCATTGCCCTGCCTGCCTCTGCTATTTTTAAACTCTCACCACCCCCGTCTTACCACCAATTTGCAAGATGATAATAGCACAATTGAGGCATTTGTCAATAGCCCAAAATAGAGATAAACTTGTGGGCGTACAGCTACTACAAGGGCTGCTACGAGACTGCTATTAGGTTTGCGATGCGAGGTAACAAACAGCCAGATTGGTTAACCCGCCTCCCTGCTCAAATCCTGGTGTATAAGTAGTATTATGCGTAGAAGGCTCCGGCGTACGGAATGTAGTTACGACAATAGAGCGGGAGGTAGTTTTGAGAATTTGAATAAATATATTCTTCTACATAACAGTAAGGCTGGATACCTTCTTTTAGGAATATTCACCCTTACTAGGAAGGATTTGCCCCAGAACCTTTGTTTTTAAGAGCAGCCTTCTGCTTAGCCCGATACTCGGGATCTTGCCACATTTTCTTGGTAGCAGCCCTTAGCTTGGCTCGATACTC
>JAUXIH010000135.1 GCA_030621105.1 Dehalococcoidia bacterium
AAGCCCTGGGTAACGGTGTTAATAACGAGAAGGGCTGCCAGTATTACCCAGCCATAAAATAGCCTATCTCTGGTTCTTCTAAGTGATGGCAATGATATTCCCTCGTGGCTGGTAAGCTATTTGGCGCTGCCTGAAGGCTATAGTATACTGCTTTGCTGCTGCATGTCCAGGGTGGCAGGCAGGCTTTGCCCGGGAGATTGACAACCAGGTGCTATGGACATATTATTCTTGATAAGAGCAATGAGGGAAAAGGATACCTTACCCCTTCCCAAATTTGAATGTGGTTAGAGGCATAGAAGGGCAGACAACGGAATGAACTCCGCTGTCATTTCAGATGGAGGCTACCATGGTGCAGCTAAGCGAGAGCGAAATTGAATTCATCACTCAAAGCTTAAGGGAAGGCAAGCCCTTGCCTGATAGCTATCGCTATATAATCCCCTTTGAGACAAAGAAGGAATACGAGCTTACCTATGCCGATAAAGGGAGAGAAGAGGATATATTAGCCGATACATTCGCTGTGCCATTACAACCGGTAAAAACCTTTGGCAGCAATGGCGATGGCTGGACAAACAAGCTTATCTTTGGAGACAACCTTCAGGTGTTGAAGACATTGATGAACGACCCTGAAATCAAAGGCAAGGTCAGGCTAATCTATATTGATCCTCCTTTTGGAACGGGCAAATATTATCAAGGAAGAGAGGGACAGGTCGGCTACAGCGCCAAGCTGATGGGCGCTGAGTTTATCGAGTTTGTTAGACAACGACTGGTAATGCTGAGAGAACTAATGCCCCCAAACGGTCTGATTTTCGTTAGACAAGCTTACAACTGGGGACACTATATCAAAGTCATTCTAGACGAAGTGTTCTCAGGGGGCATCTTCCTGAACGAGATTACTTTGAAGCGTAAGCGGGAGACCGTAGGTACAAGGTCAAGGCTTGAAGTCACTAATGAATCAATATTCGTCTACGCCAAGTCCGCTGACTATACCTTGAAAATCATCAAGACAAAGAGGTCTCTTGTGGACATAAAGTGGACATCATTCCTAATGCAGGAGGAGCGCCATCCGAGGGAACGCCGGTTCTTGGGACTAGAGTTGGTTCCACCTGCTGGACAGCACTTCGCTTTGGTGCAGGATAAATGTGACAAGCTGATAAAGGAGAATTATATACGACTCAGGTGCAAAAATTGTGGTGCGCGTGTGTACTATGGTGAGTCTGAAGCAGATTTCGCAAGGAGAACGAAACATCCTTCGGAGAAATTCAAGTTCTACGATATTGACGCCAGCACTAAGTACTATGTAAAGGAAGCGATAGATTCGTGTCCTGATTGTAGGAAGGTGGACTTCGCGGTGGATTACTTGGGGTCAGAGGACATGACCGTTAGTAACAACTGGAGTGACATACCTTCGTATAGTAGCAGAACGGGCTATCCGACTGAGAATTCAGAGGAATTACTAGAAAGAGTTTTAATGTCTGGTTCAGAAAAAGGCGATCTTGTCCTTGATGCCTTTGCTGGCTCAGGGACAACCGGAGCCGTGGCTGAAAAGCTCGGCAGAAGATGGATTATGATTGATTGCGGGAAGTTAGCAATTTATACCATGCAAAAACGATTGCTCAACCTCAGAAAGGAAATCGGCAATAAGGGCAAGCCATTAAAAGCCAAACCTTTCACTTTATACAACGCTGGACTTTATGATTACCAGAAGTTGAAGCAGCTTCCCTGGGAGGAATACCGAGATTTTGTTTTGAAGCTTTTCCAGTGCCGTGATGAGAAACATCGAATCGCCGGAGTAGAATTAGACGGGTATCTGGGAGCAGACGATGTTCTCGTTTTAAACTACCAGAAGTATAAGGATGCAGTTCTGGATAGAGGCTTCATAGATGACCTTTATTCTATTCTCGGCGACAGGGTAGGGCGAAGATTTTTTATCATTGCCCCAGCGGCAAGCGTCATGTTCTTAGAGGACTATATTGAGAAGGGGAGCACAAGGTATTTCCTCCTGAGAATTCCCTATTCCATTATTGACGAGTTGCACCGGAAGGGTTTTACCCATATCAAGCAGCCAGTCAGCGAGATGGATGTTAATAACACTGTCGATGCAGTAGGTTTTGATTTCATTCAGGCTCCCGATGTTGAATGCGAATATTACCTGGGCGAACCTAAAGGGCAAGTAGGTCTAGGGCATAGCGGGAAGGGCGCGGTAATCAAAATCAAAGAGTTTGAGAGCAACATCATTTCCAAAAAGCCACTGCATTATGAGAACTTGGAAACACTTTCTATGATAATGGTGGATTATAGCTATGATGGCGAGGTTTTCAACTTCGCTGATGTTTTCTATGCTGAAGACTTGAAGAAGCAGGATTACGAAATACGCTTCGACTCAAACAAACTCAATGGCCAAATGATGCTCATCTATATAGACATCTTCGGCAACGAGAAGCGGGAGGTTAAGAAGCTAGGGGATTTCAGGAGTAAGGGAGCATGAATCGATATGGAATGCATACACGCTTGGAGGTGAAGCAATGATCCGTCAACCAGTCAGTTCAAGCAATCTCAGCTCTATCGGCTACAATTCAGAATCACATACGTTGGAGATTGAGTTCCACAGCGGTGGTGTATATCAGTACTTTGATGTGCCTCAGTCCGTGTACGACGCGCTGATGAGTGCATCCTCTCACGGCTCTTTCTTTCATGGCAATGTAAGAGACAAGTACCGATGTACTAAGATCCAATGAGGTAGGGGCTCTGATGATTATAAAATCAATTCGCGTTCGAAACTTCCGTTCAGTCGGGGATGAAACGCTGCCATGTGAACAGTTGACAGCGCTCGTCGGGCCAAATGGTTCCGGGAAATCTTCATTTTTGCGGGCGCTTGAAATGTTCTATACGGTAAGCGCGAGATACACTGTGCAGGACTTCTACGCAGAAGACGACTCACAACCCATCCTGATTACGGTGACCTTCACTGATCTAACGGATGAGGAAAAGGAGCTTTTTCAGATACACCTTGAGGGCGGAGAATTGACTGTCGAAAAGGAGATGAAGTG
>JAUXIH010000046.1 GCA_030621105.1 Dehalococcoidia bacterium
ATTTGCGGAAGCTGTGATAGCGCCCCTGATACCTTGACACGGCAATTTGCAGAGTTCTCCTTAGTTTTAAGCAGATAGCCTATCTTATTTGTTTACCTTCGTCAATGAAGTCATGGATGAAGTCTATGGAATGTAGTATCTCGAAAATAGTGAGTTACAAATTGTCTCCTTAGTGTTTGTTATAATTTTTCTTATTGGCTATACTATTTTCGTGCCAGCGTAGCTCAGAGGTAGAGCAGCGGTTTCGTAAACCGCTGGTCGTCGGTTCGACTCCGACCGCTGGCTATCGGAGTGTGAAGCAATTTGTCAGGTGAATTACTAGCTGTTGTTTGGTGATGTTTACAAGCTTATTGTGAGTTGATACTGATCATGGTAGGGTTTTATGTTTTGTGTCAATCACGGAACATAGGTGTTCTGTGGGTTGTGGAAGCTAAGTGTTAGTTTTACACTGGAGATAGATGTCGAAATGAGTAAATTTGTTGATAAGCTACAAGGTCTTTCGAAGCATCCGGTGTCCTTAGGGTTTCACTCCCCTAGTAAGGTATCTACGAGCTTGCCAATGCTACTCATCGCTGAGTTATCTGACACAAGTTTGAAGGAAGCCAAGGCATTGTTTGAGGGTGTTGTTGATGCTGGATTGATATCGAAACGCCATGTCGACAAGGCAAAATTGAAGCAGCTATCCAGAGCTATGGGCAAGATTCCTCTTGGAGTGGATCTGGAAGATGCTACTGCTGTTGAGCTTGCTGATCTCAAGAATACGGGTTGTGATTTTGTAATCTTTAATCTAAAAACCCCTATCGTGGCATTGGCAGAGGAAGATATGGGCAAATTGTTATCTGTGCCACCAACTCTGGATGGTGGTTTAATTAAGGCTATCAATGAAGTGCCCCTGGATGGTGTGTTTATTGGCAACGTGGGAGAGCCATTCATTACCTTGGAGCACTTGCTTGCCTGCCAACGCTTGGGGGCATTCTTGACAAAACCAGTTGTTGTTACTTTGCCTTCTTTAGTGACTGATGCTGAGCTTGCCAGCTTGTGGCAGGCTGGTGTGGATGCAGTGGTTCTTCCTTCGCCACAGACGCGTGAGGCGTTTATGAGGTTGCGAGAAATGATTGCGAATCTACCCAAAAGACACAGGATACGCCATGGTAGAGAGGGGGTATCATTGCCCCACTATGTCACTGACTTGGAAGATGAAGAGGATGCATAAGTTCCTTTACCTTAATTCTTTATGGATTAAGATATGGGCTTAGGCCTGTTTTTATTTTCAGCTGCAGGCATTTCCCTAACTGGGGCTATGATGCCAGGGCCGCTTACTGCCGCGGTAGTCTCCAAAGGATACGGAAACAGAGATGCTGGCATAGCGGTTGCCGTGGGGCACGGCATCATCGAGTTGCCTCTCATAGCAGCAATTTACTTCGGATTTGGCCACTTTCTTACTTCCCCCAGTGTCATCAAGGTTATTAGTGTTGTGGGGGGATTAATGCTGATTTATTTAGGCTTCCGGATGTTCCGAACTTCTAACAGGATGCTGGGCATGCCTGATGGCTTGCCTCATAGTCTTGTTGTCACTGGTATCTTCGCTACTGGCGCTAATCCGTATTTCTTTGTCTGGTGGGCGACAGTAGGAATGGCATTGATAGCTACTGCTGCTGAGTTTGGGATTGTCGGTGTTGCCCTTTTCATTTTGGTACACTGGGGATGTGATTTAGCCTGTGATGAGTTTATATCCTTCGTTACATTTCGGTCACGAGAGTGGTGGACCCAGAAAACATTTAAAGTTATATCGAGCACCTGTGCGCTGATACTGATTGGTTTCGGGGTTTGGTTCTGTTTGTCAGTATTTGTTTAAGTGGTTAAGGGGTAACTTGACTGGCCTGAAAGTGCTTCCCTTCAATCTTAATATCAGGGGCGATGATCATCTTGGTGTTGTGCATCTCCTGGATGTTATGAGCGCTGCAGACTCCCATGCTGGTGCGCAGAGCTCCAATTAAGTTCTGCGTGCCGTTGGTGACTGAAGTGGGACCGAAGAGAATCTGCCTCAGCGGAGTTTGAGTTCCAACCTTGACGCGGGTCCCTCGGGGGAGTGTTGGGTGAGGGTGAGACATCCCCCAGTGGTAGCCTTTTCCAGGAGCTTCCATAGCTTGTGCTAAGGGAGATCCGATCATGACAGCATCTGCCCCTGCTGCAAATGATTTGCATAAATCCCCACCGGTCCGAATGCCTCCATCGGTAATAACTGCTACATATTTGCCACTCTCTTCGAAATAGGTCTGCCGGGCGGCAGCACCATCCATAGTAGCCGTTATCTGTGGCACGCCGACACCAAGGACCTCTCTGGTGGTGCAGGCTGCCCCCGGTCCGACGCCTACCAGTATGCCATCAATCCCTGTTCGCATTAAATCCAGTGCAGCACTGTAACTACAACAATTGCCGATAATAATGGGTAAGGACATCATCTCCCGTATCTCAGATAGTACAAGCCCAGTATAGCTCTTGGAGATATGTTTGGCCGTGGTAACTGTGGATTGTATAACTAGAATATCCACCCCTGCCTCTCTAGCGATGGGGGCTAGTTGTTTGGTATTGGCTGGGGTGACTGATACAGCACAGGTAACACCAGCTTCCTTGATTTTGCCAATACGGTCAGCGATGAGGTTTTTCTTGACGGGCTGAGAGTAAAATTTCTGCATTAGTGAGGTGGCATTTAATGCTGGTGCTCTGGCTATTTCCTCTATGATTTCTTCAGGGCTATTGTATCTGGTTTGTAATCCCTCCAGGTTAAGGACGGCTAGCCCTCCCAGCTTGCCAAATTTGATGGCAAAGGAAGGGTCAACAACGCTATCCATTGCAGAGGCTAAAACCGGGGTAGGAAAATTGATATCTCCCAAGGTAAATGTGATATCTATCTGGTCAGGATTTATGGTTATATCACCAGGAACCAGAGCCACTTCGTCAAATCCGTAAGTTTGTCTCATTTCCTTGAATTTCGGATCAGGCATATCATGAGCTCCTCGTATGGTAAAAGTTGCCACACTATACAAAGACGGTGAATTAAAGTCAAGGATGTGATGCAGGTGGCGTTACAGGATATAATTACTCTTGATGTCTGTCCTTTATGTTATTGCTACCCCTATAGGTAATCTGGAAGACATTTCTTTGCGTGCTTTGCGGTTGTTGCGAGAGGTAGATCTTATTGCTGCCGAGGATACGCGAGCAATACGCCATCTTCTCAGTGCCTATGGCATAAAGGCTGTGGTTACCAGCTATCATGAGCATAATAAACTAACTAAGCTCGATTATTTGTTGGGCTATCTCCAAACACATAGTGTGGCTTTAGTTTCTGAAGCTGGTACGCCGGGCTTAAGCGATCCTGGGTATGAGCTTATCACTGCTGCCATCAGGCAAGGTGTCAGGGTTATTCCTATTCCTGGTGCTTCAGCGGTGATTGCTGCGCTGGTTGTATCTGGATTGCCCAGTGACCAGTTTCTGTACATTGGTTTTCTGCCCCGCCGCGGCCAGCAGAGGAAGCGCCTTCTTGTTTCTCTAGCAGGAGAGGCACGCACCGTGATAGCGTTTGAGTCACCCCACCGCCTCAAATCGGCATTAAATGACATCTTAGAAAGCTTGGGAGATAGAGATATGGCTGTTTGTCGTGAGCTTACCAAGATTCATGAAGAGGTATTTTGGGGGAGAGTAAGTCAAGCCATCGAGCATTTTACTGAGCCGAGGGGGGAGTTTACTCTGGTTATTCGAGGTAAAATGGCTGATGATAGTGTAGTGACCGACAGGCAGGCAGAGGAGTTGCGGAAGCTTTACCAGCAGGGGATGGGGGCCAGGGATGCGGTAGCGCAAGTAGCCCATATTACCGGATTGTCAAAAAACAGGCTTTATCGAACGTGGCTGAAGTTGATGAAGGAAAATCAGGACAGGATGGCTATGGGGTAGCTTACTTTACTGAATAATCTATGTCCTTTTTGTGTAGGGAACGACCCGACAAGTTACTTTTTCCTCGAGGCTTAGTATAATAAACGAAATCTTGTTGCTTGCGAGCTTTATTTGAGTGAAATTATCCTGATAGGGGTTGCTTGGCCTTATGCTAATGGGTCCCTGCATTTGGGTCAGGTTGCTGGGGCATATCTGCCAGCGGATATTTTTGCGCGCTACCATCGTCTGAATGGCGATGAAGTGTTAATGGTTTCTGGCAGTGATCAGCATGGGGCGCCAATTACGATTCGGGCGGAGAAGGAATCCAAGACACCCCAGGAGATAGCCTCCAGATATCACCAGCAGTTTCTCCAGAACTGGCGGGATCTGGGCATTTCCTTTGATTTGTTTACTTCCACGAGTACAGAAAATCACTTGAAGGTGACCCACGATATGTTTCTTACCCTTTGGAATAAGGGTTATCTTCGTAAGGATGTTATGCTCCAGGCTTACTGTCCCAAGTGCCAGCGTTTCCTGCCTGATCGCTATGTTGAAGGTGCTTGCCCTTATTGTGGTTTTCCTAC
Organism: Dehalococcoidia bacterium; assembly: GCA_030621105.1. GTDB lineage: Bacteria > Chloroflexota > Dehalococcoidia > GIF9 > AB-539-J10 > JAGGVQ01. The sequence continues at coordinate 4,515 of JAUXIH010000046.1, forward strand.
AGCGCGAGGTGATGGATGTGATGAATGTGGCAAACCGCTGGATCCCACTGATCTTAAAGACCCCTATTGCGTATTGTGCTCTACTCCACCCAGATTCGAGGTGTCGGAGCATTTTTTTCTCAGACTCAGTGTATTTCAGGATGAGTTGGAGGCATGGGTAGCGAGTCAATCTCACTGGAAAAACAATGTTCTGGGGGCTACCAGAAAACTGTTGAAGGAGGGTTTAAAGGATCGTGCGATAACTCGGGACCTGGACTGGGGAATTCCTGTACCGATTGAGGGATTTAACCACAAATGTATATATGTGTGGTTTGAGGCTGTTATCGGTTATTTATCAGCGAGTAAGGAATGGGCACATCTGCAGGGAGATGATACTGCCTGGCAACATTTCTGGCATGGGGATGCTAAAAGTTTTTATTTTATTGGTAAGGATAATATATTTTTCCACACTCTTATATGGCCAGCGATGTTAATGGGCTATGGGGACTTGAACCTTCCCTATAATGTTCCTGCTAATGAATTTTTGACCCTTGAGGGTAAGCGCCTTTCGACCAGCCTGAATTGGGCGGTCTGGCTACCTGATTATTTGGAAAGGTATGATCCTGACTCCTTGAGATATGCCTTGGCGGCCAATATGCCTGAGACTGGAGATAGCGATTTCTCCTGGCGCGAGTTCCTCCGGCGTAACAACGGCGAACTGGTGGCTACTTATGGAAATTTAGCTCACCGTGTTCTTACTTTTGCCTTTCGCTACTTTGAAGGCGTAGTGCCTTCACCTGGCAAACTCGATGATCAAAGTCGAGATTTGCTGGACAAAGCTGGTGACACCATAATTGATGTAGGACAGTCGTTACAAGCATGTCAATTTAGAAAGGCAATCAGAAAAATCATGGCATTGGCTCAAGATACCAACCGTTATCTTGATGTTCAGGCTCCGTGGAAGATGATTAAGGAGGAACCTCAAAGTGCAGCGAGAGCTACCTATACTGTATTATCGGTGTTAACAACCTTGAGAACTGTATTTTCTCCCTTCCTTCCTTTCAGCTCGGAGAAACTGCATACATATCTTGGCTTTACGGGAAGCGTCAGCGATGTTGGTTGGAGACTTCAAATATTACCCCCAGGGCAGAAACTTCGTTATCCTAAGCCACTATTTGCTAAACTTGATGACAGCATTGTTGTTCAGGAGGAAAGTCGCCTCAATAAATCCTCCCAGCGGTGAATTAAGTGCAGCTTGATGATATCTATAAACCTATAGAGCAAGACCTGCACAGGGTTAAACAGAGGCTAAGAGCAGTGGTTGATGTTGATATTCCTCTTCTATCGCGGCTATTGGCGTATGTACTAGAGAGTGGCGGCAAGCAAATTCGCCCTGCCGTCACTCTTTTTGTAGGGAAGCTCTATCATTATGATGTGGAACTTCTCTCACTTGCTGCAGCTGCGATGGAGCTGTTGCATACCAGTACGCTGGTACATGATGACATTGTGGATAATTCAACCCAGCGGCGCAATAAGGGCACCACAAATTATCTTTGGGGAGAAGATAGGGCGGTGCTTCTGGGTGATTATCTGTTCGGCAAGTCTGCTAATTTGATTACTGAGACAGGGGACATTCGTATTACGAGGCTCTTTAGCCGCACGGTAATGACTGTTTCCAGTGGCGAGTTGGCATATAATGCCTCTCCCGCAGTGAGACAGACGCGAGAGAGCTATTTTCGTTGGATTGGTGCTAAGACAGCCTGTCTTTTCTCCATGGCAGCTCGCGGAGGCGCTATCTTAAGTCAAGCGCCGGATCAAGCGATAGAGGCGTGTACTGCTTATGGTTATAACCTGGGAATGGCTTTTCAGGTGACGGATGACATTCTGGATTTTATGGGAGATGGGGCTGAGTTGGGAAAACCTCTTGGTTCCGATCTAAGCAGAGGTATTTTTACCTTACCCGCAATACTTTTTTTGGAGGGACGTGCTGGGGCAGATGACATAGTACAGAAAACCATTGAAAGCACTGACCCTGGAGATATCAAATTGGTAATGGATGAGGTTCGTCAATCTCGCGCGATAGGGGATTGTGCCGATATAGCCCGAGACTTCTCTGAAAAAGCCTGTCATGCATTAGAGGAGTTGCCACACGAGGAATCTTGGTTCAAGCTTGTTGACCTGGCTCATTATATTCTGGAGAGGCGACAGTAATGTATTTGTTAACTGGGCTGCGGTGCTAAATCTCCGAATAGCTTGTCAAGCTCGGGTTGTTCTATTACCTCCTTGGCGATAAGTTGCTCGGCGATTTGCTCGAGTTTCGCTTTGTTCTCCGTTAGGATTTTCCTTGTTATATTGTAGGCTTGATGGATAATATTTTGTACTTCTTCATCTATTTGCTCCGCCACTTTGTCGCTATAGTCTCTTTGTTCGCTGATCTCGCGGCCTAAAAATACAAGTTCCTGTCTTTGCCCGAAAGTTCGTGGCCCCAGTTTGTCACTCATTCCATATTCTGTGACCATCTTTCGAGCCAACTTAGTTACTTGCTCTAGGTCGTTTTGTGCTCCTGTACTTACTTCATTGAAAGTGATTTCCTCAGCAACACGGCCACCCAGAGCTACTGATAAGCTGGCATTGAATTGAGCTTTAGTCCATAGGTGATGCTCTTCAGTGGGCAGAAGGCGTGTCCATCCCCCCATTCTCCCACGAGCAACGATAGAGACTTTGTGAACCTGGTCAGCGTCAGGCAGCATCCTGGCTGTTAGCGCATGACCACTTTCGTGGTAAGCAATCCTATCTTTTTCTTTCTGGGTAATTACTCTGCTTTTTTTCTCCGGGCCGGCAAGCACCCTGTCGACGGCATCCTCAAATTCGATTAGGGAAATATCCTTGCGGTTACGCCTGGCAGCTATTATGGCGGCTTCATTCACAATATTGGCCAAATCAGCTCCGCTGAAACCTGGAGTTTCTCTAGCTATTATGTTCAGATCCATCCCTTCAGCTAGTGGTTTGTTTTTTGCATGTATTTTCAGTATGGCGCGACGGCCATTAATATCAGGTTCATCGATAACGATGTGCCGATCGAAACGACCAGG
>JAUXIH010000091.1 GCA_030621105.1 Dehalococcoidia bacterium
GCTCATGTTTGTCCCTCCTTGCTAAGCATATCGTAAGCCGATGTATTACAGTTCGATACATTATATAAAGCCGGCATGGTTTGTCAAGACAATGCCGGGGATGCTACTACACGGGGATAACTTTTGTGTTCTGTGCTTCTATATGGATAAATATGAAGCTGGCCTTGACAGGTAAACATGAGGGGATAGATAATATCTCTCAAGGTTACTTTGTAGTTCCCGGGAGTGATATATCCAGGTGAAATATTCTGTTGTGAATCTCAACTTTGGCAAGGGGGTTACAGGGTTGAGGCGCAGGCCTTTCTTTCTGTGGTTTACCCCCGTGCTGGCGCTACTGCTGGTTGTGGCGTTGCTGTGTTTTCCTCTTCAGCCAGCGTGTGGCTGAGGCCCCACTAGTTTCACACTGACCGTGGATGTCAGTTCGAGTAATTTGGGTACAGTGCGGATAGACCACAGCTATCCATCTGATTATCCAGCACCGTATACTCTGGCATGTAGTGCTCATGTTGAGCTTGAGGCATTGCCGGCTGATGGTTGTGTTTTCGACTCTTGGACTGGTGACCTGACTGGCGCTAAAAATCCTGTGACTGTCGTGATGGGCGATGATAAGAGCATTACTGCCCATTTTCACAGGCTGGCAGGCTATACTCTCACCATGCAGGTTTACGGCAGCGGCACCATCACGCCTGATGCGGGCAATTATAGTTATGAAGACGGGGATATAGTGGATATCATCGCTATGCCAGATACCGGCTGGCTGTTTGGTGGTTGGAGTGGAGACGATGTGGCTGATCCCACTTCTGCCAATACCACAGTGACCGTTGATTCAGATAAAATTATTACTGCCGTCTTTTATCAGCCACTATATACACTGACCATGCAGGCAACAGATGGTGGGTCTGTTACGCCAGGGACTCAAATGTACAATTCGGGCACCGTTGTTGATATCACGGCTACTCCTATGGAGGGCTGGAAATTTGATGGCTGGAGCGGCAGTGTAGCTGATGCTAGCTTAGCTACAACTACCGTGACCATCAGTGATAATACCACTATCGTTGCCAACTTTTCCCAGAGCAGGCGGGCGCTATTTAGCTGGCCTGTCATTGGGGGGATTATAGCTGGTGGCATAGCGGTGATAGTGTTGATTGTCTTGCTTGTCAGGCGTCGATTGTACTATTATTACTAGCAAGTGAGGAAAATTAGTTTTTTGTTTGGTTGTGAGACAACAAAACCAGGGGTAACGGGAGAGCCTTTACTCTTCCACCCGTTTCAAATTTCTGCTGCTTAACCTGAATCGTTAAGCGGCTCCTTTCCTTCCCGAATAACTGTCTTACTACATGCAGGTTGAATTTATGATGAAGGTAGACAGAAATAGCGCAAAGAGCACCCAGAGGCTAATACTTGTCTCCAACCGTTTGCCGGTGGCGCTGGATAGGAGTGACTCTGGTGAATGGCATATCACACCCAGTTCAGGGGGATTAGTGACTGCCCTGGCTCCAATTTTACGCAAAACTCGAGGTCTATGGATTGGTTGGCCGGGTGCTACCGCTGAGGGGGTTGACCTGGAGCAACTCCTGGCAGCCTACAGGTATCCTCTGGGCTCTATTACCTTAAAGGCGGTTACGCTGACACAGGATGAGGTTCAGCATTACTATTCAGGGTTTTCCAATGAGACAATTTGGCCGTTGTTCCATGATCTTCATTCACGATGCAAGTTTGACCCTGAAGATTGGTTGGTGTACCAGGCAGTTAATCGCAAGTTTGCCCAGGCGATCATAGATAATTCCGATGTGGATGATTATATCTGGGTTCATGACTATCATCTTCTTCTGGTCGCCAGGGAGTTGCATGCGATAGATCCCGGTCGTCGAGCTGTGTTTTTTCTTCATACACCCTTTCCTTCCGTGGATATCTACGATAAATTACCATGGCGACAACAAATCATGAGGGCATTGCTGGAGTATGACCTTATTGGGTTTCAGACGCTCCGGGACAGGAGTAATTTCATTCATTGTGCTGAAAGCTTGACCAAGGGTTTGTATGTTAATGCCAGGAAGCGGTTGGCGGTAATTCAGACTCCATCTCGTGAGCTCAGGGCAGGAGTTTTCCCTATCAGCATTGACTTCAGGGAATTTTCCCGGTTAGCTGCTACTAAAGAGGTAGTGAGAAGGTCTATTCAGTTACGGGAAGATATACCTGGTTGCCGCATTATCCTGGGAGTGGATCGCATGGATTACTCCAAGGGTATCTCTCAAAGACTCAAGGCATTTAGAAATGCTCTGGAACGTTTTGAGGACTTGCGCTGCAAGGTGACGCTAGTTCAAATTATTATACCCAGCCGTGCACATATACTTGAGTATCAGAAGTTAAAGGCTGAAGTTGATGGGTTGATAAGTGAGATTAATGGCCAATTTGCTGAATCTGGCTGGGTTCCGGTTCAGTACATGTTTCGTAGCGTGGATCGTGCGGAATTGGCAGCCTATTATCGTGCTGCTGACATGGCATTGGTTACGCCACTGAAAGATGGCATGAACCTTGTGGCCAAGGAATACTGTGCGTCCAATGTGGATGAAAATGGCGTGTTGATATTGAGTGAGTTTGCTGGTGCTGCTGTTCAGATGCGCAGAAATGCCATGCTGGTAAATCCCTACGATATTGAGGGGGTAGCTAATACTATCTACAAGGCATATAACATGGGGGGTGCCGAGCGGAAGGATCGCATGAGGAGACTGCGAAATTCCATACGCAGGCATGGCATTTCCTGGTGGGCAAGTCGTTTTCTTCAAGCAGCCAACTACACAAAGCAGCAATCAACTATTGAAGTACAATTCCCTCAATAGCTTTTCTCAGGGAGCCAATTGCTCTCACTGATCTTTTGACACAACTGCTACCGGGCTATTAGCAGTTCGGTTCTGGATATGGTTTCTATTGGAGCGGTGGCTGCCTCTATTATTTATCGTGATGAGAAGCGGTGGTGATTTTGCTTCTCAGGCTAGGGGTGTTCTGGGAAAATTGGGCGTGTTAGCGATGTCCATTGGTTCCATGCCCTTCGTCCTCCATATCGGTGAAACGTCCGATCGGCGCAGTATTGATTTGATTATCCTCCCCGATAAACAGCATTTTTGGAGCTCCATCTTTATCTACGAAGATGTCCAGTATCTTGACCCTCTCTTCTTTCCCATCCTCCCGGTGTAGAGTGGCTTTCACCAGCTTGTCCTCATGCTATTGACCATCTTCTGATTCACTCTCTGAAAGGGAACTTTCATTAACGCTTCAGGCATTTATCAATTCGGATTGCCTTTACCTCAATTATACCTGTCATTGCGGTTAAGACAAGGTGTCGATGACGGGGAATGGTAGTAAGGGAACCCGTATTGAGTGCAGGCATGATCTCAGTTATGCAGGAGAGAGGAGGCTGGGAGTAATGGTTGTTGCTCTTACTCCAGTAGATATTCCATGATGATGTTATGAGCGTGATGGGCTTTGTCACCACCCCTGAACTGGAATTCCTGAGGATCCATCCCTATTGGATTGATGGTGAGAGTATCTCCGACGAAAAAGCCTCTTTTGAGCAGGAATCCCTTGTTGTCCTCGCTGGCCACCGAAGTGATACGAGCATAGGGAATGCTGACCATGGCTTTCTTGCTCTTGAGGAAAGCCTTGTCGTAGTAGATCACCCTTTTATCAGTGAACCCGACGAATCCTGATCCGGCACCTTTCAGGTCGAATACAGCCCGGATAAGCTCATCAGGCAGGCATATTCCCTCAATCTTTTCCAGTTGATCTTTCTTGTCTACTGCCATATCCTCTGCATATTTTGCCATTATGATGTAAGCCCTCCTGAGAAAACTTTGTGTGATACATGGTATGTATTGGAGTGCTCGCTGTCAATGAGGTTAGGGGGGAAGAGAGAAGGAAGTGTCACCCTGTGTCGCTCTCTACTTTTGGGGTTGTAGTGACTATTGATTTTATTCTTCACTTCATTTAGTATCTCCGCTCTGTTATGGTTACTCTTATAATGAAAAAGGAGGTCTGAGAAGATGAGTGAAGCTGGTGGTAAAACCAGTATGGGCATGGCGCCCAATATAGCCGGATTGTTGTGTTATGTCTTGGGGTGGATAAGTGGGATCGTGTTCCTGATTGTGGAGAAGGATAATCGCTTTGTTCGGTTTCATGCGATACAGTCTATCGTTGTCTTTGGCGTGCTTAGCATTGCCAGTGTTATCCTGGGGTACATCCCATACGTTGGTGTAGTAATCGACTGGTTTATTGGCATACTGGGGCTTATTCTCTGGATAATATTGATGATTAAAGCCTATCAGGGACAGGAATATAAGCTCCCCTGGGCTGGTGATTTTTCTAAAAGGCATGTGTAGGGAAGGTGAGGTCGGCAGAATAGTTGGAAAGGAGACAGGCAAGTTGAAGAAAGCAGTAGTGTTAACTTTAGCATTAGTTCTGGTGCTGGGTTCAGTTGTTCTTGTTGGTTGTGGTGGTGGGGGTGGTGGAAGTGAAGGGGGCGATGGA
>JAUXIH010000005.1 GCA_030621105.1 Dehalococcoidia bacterium
TCCTCTATCGGGGTAGTTTTTACCCCTGCAGTGAGTTCCCACTGACTCACTGTGTGAGTTGAGTAACTAACGGTTTTAAGGGATATTGCTTAAAGGAATTATTCGAACTACCTTGGGAGGAAGCCAGAGTTTTGTGGAAGGGAAGGTAAAAGAAGCCTAAAGCCACAAGCACTCCTGTCCAAACAAAATAGGCCCAGTGTTGATAGCAAAGTCAGTAAAAGTGCAACCAAAGGCAGTAGCGACAATTATATATTGGACGAGTCGCCACATATAGAGCACTGACCCCAATATTGGCAACACAAATCTCAGCAATTATTATTGGAATAGGGCCAAATTTTGAGCAACCGAGCCATCTCCATAAACTGGTGCTCTATCCACCTGAGCTACAGGGGCTGATGCCTAATAATAGCATATAGCGAATAATTTTTGCGAAAAGTGACCTTTAGTCGAATTAAATTATCCTAGGAACCCATCCAAATCGCCTTCTCAGGAACTTCTCAAGTTCAACTACGAAGAAGCCTGTAGGTGCGACTAAAATTAGGGGTATCCACCATATTGCTGGAAACGGCTCTGTCCTAAACGGGCTGACTCCGAATAAAGGTAATGAATAGACTAGTACAAGCTGTAACCCTATAGTTGTTGCCCAGCCTATAAGCAATATTTTGTTGGAGAATGGGTTGAAGGTAAATGCCGACCTCATTATTGACCTAGCGGTAAAAAGGTAAGTGGTTTCCACCAAAATTATCGTGGTGAAGGCTATCGTTTGTGCCTGTGCCAGGTATTCTTCTGAACTGCCCATCGCCTTGTAGAAAACAAGAAACATTGTAAATATCATTATCGTCTCTGTTACCCCTACTAATCCCGCCCTCTTGAGAAAGAAGGGGTTAAATAACCTTTCATTCGGGTCACGGGGGGGTCTTTCCAGTATCCCCTTCTCATTAGGCTCCCAAATGAGGGGTATGGAACAGGCTATAGCAATAATCAAATTTACCCACAGGATTTGCACCGGCTCTATGGGAAGACGCAGGGCAAAAACAGGTATAAATGGCGACAATATTACTGCCCCCGCCATCGCTAGACCCTGCCCTATGTTTGTAGGCATTATGTATAAGATAACCTTCCAGATGTTGGTGAAGACATGCCTGCCCTCTTCCACTGCTGCTACTATGCTGGCGAAGTTATCATCGGTCAAGACCATATCAGAGGCTTCTTTGCTTACCTCAGTGCCTGTAATACCCATAGCTATCCCTATGTCGGCTGCTCTTAACGCTGGGGCATCGTTTACACCATCACCAGTCATAGCGACAACATGCCCCCTCCCTTGCAACTGCTTTGCTATCCTGAATTTGTGCTCCGGAGCGACTCTGGCATATACCGATACTTTGTCCACTACTTCATATAAATCATCATCACTCATTCTTGATAGCTCTTCCCCAATCAACGCTTTATCTCCGTCCACACCTATTCCCAACTGTTGGGCAACCGCCTTTGCCGTCAGCACATGGTCACCGGTTATCATTACTGACCTTATCCCGGCTGTTTTACATTTCTTTATAGCTTCTATTGCTTCTTCCCTGGGTGGGTCTATCATCCCCTCAACTCCAAGGAAAACCATCCCTTTCATATCTTCTTCGGTGAGTGATGTTTTCCCCTTATCCACATGCTTATAAGCTATACCAAGCAGTCTCAGGGCATCCCCCGCCATCTCCTCCACCTTACTTAATATCTGCTCATTCGTTAAAGGCTCAATACTTCCATCCATTAACTGGCTTTGGCACATCCCTAAGACTCTCTCTGGTGATCCCTTGACGTAGATAATATTCTTCCCCTCACCCTGATGTAGAGTAGCCATGTATTGTTGCTCTGATTCAAAAGGTATCTCATCTAATCTGGGGAGCTTTTCAGTAAAGCCAGCTTTGGTTGCTGAGACTATCAAGGCTCCTTCAGTAGGGTCTCCTCTAATATTATATCCCTGTTCCTCCTCTACTAGAGTGGCATTGTTACATAGGTAGCCTGCGGTTAAGGTTTCAGCTAACTCCTTGCCCACCTGCACCGGGTTATTGCCCTGAGAGAACTCCCCCTTAGGCTCATACCCAACCCCACTCACTCGGTAATCCCTACCCCCACAGTATATCCTCACTACAGTCATCTCATTTTTGGTGAGGGTGCCTGTCTTATCTGAGCATATAACTGTAGTGCAACCTAAAGTTTCTGTTGCCGGTAGCCTCCTTATAAGTGCGTTTCGGCGTGCCATATACGTAGCGCCAACAGCAAAAGCAGCAACTATTGCTCCTACCAGCCCCTCCGGTATCAGCGCCACAATCATGCTCGCTGAGGCAAGGAACATATAAGCAGGAGCATATCCGAGAGCCCATCCTAATGCAAAAATAACAACACCAAATGAGCAGATGGTGATAACCAAAAACTTGATGAAGTCATCTATCTTCTTCATTACTGGCGGTGCAGCTTTCTTAGTTTCTTTCACCATCTCGGCAATTTTACCTATTTCTGTCTGCGCCCCGGTTTCTACAACAACCCCCTGTCCGCGACCCCGAGTAATGAAGGTACCGCTAAAACATATGCAGCGTCGCTCAGCTGGAACCAGATTTGGTCTCGCGATAGGCTCAACATTCTTGGTTACAGGCACCGATTCCCCAGTTAGCGCCGCTTCATCGGCACTTAGGTTCTTCACTGAAAATAGACGCAAATCGGCTGGCACTCTACCGCCACTTTCAAGTAAAACCATATCACCCGGGACTAATTCTCGTGTAACTATAGTTTTCTTCTCACCGTCTCGGAGCACAGTGCATTCTGGCACCAGCATTTTCTTTAGGGCTTCCAAAGAGCCTTCAGCCTTACCCTCCTGAATGAAGCCAATTATTGCACTAGCCAGAACCACGCCAATGACAACATACATATCCATAAATTTACCCAGCAAAAAGCAACCGATGGCAGCAGCCATTAGGACATAATACAAAGCATTTTTAAACTGTAGAAGAAATCGGACGAGAGGACTCTGTTTCTTGCCCTCTATCTCATTATACCCGTATCTTTCCAGCCTAGTTTTTGCCTCGGTGGAGGTAAGCCCAACATCCCCTGCCTGTAAGGCTCCAAAAACCTGTTCTACCGACAACTGATACCAGCTTTTCCCGTTTAGCAACGCAGCTACCTCCTATCTCGTTCTACGATGACAATAAACATCACGCGAAAATAATAATGGCAAGGTGTTAACTCAATAATCCACCATTCCCTACTTCAATTAACAATGACTCATTTTGTCCATCATCTCTCCTATCATCGCCTTAATCGCCAATAATATGTTCATGCCATTTGATTGTCAATAGTTTTCTGCGTCCTGCAGATCCCGGAAGCTTCATATATCAATGCTGGCCAAGCTCTCCATCCTATTAAGGAGACAATACTTACCCTATCTTTTTCACCTAATCAGTTGTGTGCCCTCGAATGTGCTTAGCCGGGTGACAATCATAACCTAGTTATCCACCCAGAATAGCAGCAAACTGGACTCTGGGCATTGTCGTCTTAGCTATCTGGAAAATAATCTGCCGAGTATGCTCCCCATCTTGATCAGTTTCACTTGAAGGATGCAAGTCACCAGGCTATGCTTGCCCAAGGCAAGCATAGCCTGCGCAGAAAGTTGCCCAGACTGTAAGCTAGAATGACAAGCAGCAACTGCACCTTGTTGGCAACAAACTGGTGGCAGGCAAACCTACTCCTTTAGAGCATACCTACTCTCTTTAATCCGCTGCTCTGCCAACCACCCCACGCCTGTTGCAGAAGTGCTCCTACTCATTCATGTTTAGCGGAGAGGTTGGTCACAACAAATCCTACGCGGGGAAATAGCTATCCCCGGTGCCATTCCACTTTAGGCACTGGCCTTGGATACAGACATCAGGGATAATGACCTTCCCATACCTAGTAACCAGGTATGCATAGCAAGAGGATTGCATGTACGAAAAGATTCTACCCCCATTTGGACATGTCAAAATCAAGCTTGACAGTTTTTCCCTGATCATCCTCTTTCACGTAATAGCTCCCAGCGAGCATATTCATGCCCATACCATAGGGGGTCTGGACTATATCCGCATTCCCGAACGAAGACTTGCCAGAGATAATCAAAAAGCAGAAGAATATCTAACAGAGACAAGCGAAAAACTCAAGGACACGGGAGTCACTGTCAGACACGAAATCAAATTTGGCGACGCCGCTCAGGAAATTGCCAAGTTTGCCGATAAAAAGGACATATCTTTGATAGCGCTATCCAGCAGCAGACATTCAAGCTTCAGAGAGTGGATTTTCGAGAGTGTCACTCACAAAATTTCACAGGTCGGCATCACTCCAGTGTTCCTAATCAAAGCACCTAAGGTAGTAAAACAATAAACTATCAACCTGATAACCGATGTACATCTAAACTAAATTACTCAGTCAGCTAGTCCGCTATCCCCTGATCGCGAAGGTAATCAATAGCATCCTGAACACTCTGTAGTTTCTCAGCATCATCATCAGCTATCTCAAGCTTTTTATCAGGGGAGCCGAATTCCTCTTCCACAGCTGTAATTAGCTCTACCAAATCTAAGGAATCCGCACCAAGGTCATCAGCAAAGGATGTTTGCGGTGTCACATCCTTCTCATCAACATCCAATTGTTCCGCCACAACTTTCTTCAAACGTTCCAGAATAGATGCCATTACTCCTCCTTTATTCCCTTAACATTATTTCTTCCTGACGCGCTCATCACTGCTCCCAGCACGCCATTAATCAACCGCGGTGAGGCATCACTGCCAAACAGCTTGGCCAGTTCAACAGCTTCATTTATAGCTACCTTGTCCGGTGTGCTATCACTAAACAGGATTTCAAATATCCCCAGACGCAGGATACTGTTATCTATAACAGCCATTTGTTCTACAGGAAAGGCAGGAGCAAATCGTTTCACCACCGCATCAATCTGCGGGATATGCTGCAACACCCCCTGTATAAGCTCCTTCGCAAAACCAGACACTTCGGGCGACAGACCCGCTTCTGCTACCACACGCTGCATCACTAGCTCTACTGTATGACCAGTATAGCTCAGTTCATACAATGCCTTGATAGCAGTAATCCTTGCCTGCCGCCTCGAACCTAACACAAGTTAACGAGAAGCGAGAAAGTTTTCTATATCTTCCACAGTGCCAATGTTAATCGTTGTAACATCAGGGTTAATGTTATTGATATACCCCGAGCACTGTTTCCCTGCGCCAATCTCGTAAAAAGTCGTTACTCCCTGATCGATCATATAATTAATGGATGCCTCCCAGTTCACAGCATTGCGCAACTGCAGGACAAGCTCCCTCTTGATAGCATCAACAGTGGTCAATGGCTTGGCAGAATAGTTGGAGATCACCGGAAACTGGGGAGCCTTGAAATCATACTTCAGTGCGCCATCAACATACTCACCGATAATTGGCATCATCAATGATGAATGGAAAGCTCCACTTACCTTAAAACGTACAGTCTTTTTAGCCCCTCTCTCTGTAGCCAATCTCTCAGCTTTCTCCACAGCGAATTTAGCCCCACTAACTACTATCTGTCCGGGGCAATTGAGATTGGATACCTCAGTACCACTCCACAAAGCGATGTCCTCAACCTCCTTCAGGTCAAGTCCCATTATCACCAGCATCCCACCAGGAAAGGCCTGGGCAGCTTTGTTCATGGAACTGCCTCTTAGCTGAAGCACCTTGACACAATCAGGAAAAGTAAGAACACCAGCAGCTACAAAAGAGATATATTCACCCAGGCTATATCCTGCCGTGAAGTCGGCTTTGGGGAAAGAATTGTTGCTTGCCTGTTGCACCGCTCTCATAGCAGCTACGCTATGTACCAGCAATGCTGGTTGAACATTGTCAGTCCTGGTCAAGTCCTCATAAGGACCCTCCCACATCACCTTGGAAAGGGAGTACCCCATGAGGGAGTCAGCCTGGTCGAAAGCCTCTTTAGCCGCCGAATACTTCTCAGCCAAATCCTTACCCATGCCGACATGTTGAGGACCCTGAGGTGGGAAAATGTAAGCTACCTTGCTACCTTTAGCCATAAGTATCACACTCCTTCCTATATCTTTATTATCGAGCATTATATCTGATTAAAATAGTCAGGACAAGGATTCAACTATTAAATAAGTGAGAGCAGAAAAAAGGAGCACCTCTAGCAGGAATTGGGGGAAATAAGCTACCCTCTATTTTTAGGGGTTTTTATCTCGATGGCCAGCCTGCCATTATAGTTGCCACAGACAGGACAGGCATGATGGGTCAGCTTGGCGCTATGGCATTGGGGACAAATATCCAGGGAAGGCAACTGCAGCTTGATGTGACTGCGCCTCTTCCCCTGGCTTGATTTAGCATATTTTCTCTTGGGTACAGCCATATCAATTCATCTCCTCCATACTGGGGCAATCGAGCCGACACAATAGTTTTATGGGCAAATCTAACAGGATATATTGCCGAATTATTTCCCCGAAGTCAAGCACCCCCCGTTGCTATCGATAACTACACCAGCTCGAAGCATCCACTGATATCGAAGGAAACTCTTCTTCAATCTCGATTTCTATGGGGCAGCAAAAAGTCTTAAGACAACGGCTACACACAACATCAACATCAGCTATAAACTGATTTCCCGCATGAACAAATGTGACATTGCCCTGAATAAAATCTTCCCTAGGCCAAGAAACCATCTCTGCTGCCCCATATATACGTGTAGCACCAGTGGCTTCCCCGAGAAGCTGTCTCACATCTACCCTCATTTCGCTGGAACCTGGTTTAAGATCTTCGGCCCTCATAATGCAATATCATAATAATTTGAATTTACTCAGACATAGAGTATAATTCTCCTTCGGAAGTTGCTTCAAACACCCCCGAATTTAATCTATCAGGTGCATGAGTAAAGTAGGTATTCCTAGAGCTCTGCTCTATTATCAATATTACCCTGTGTGGAGGTCGTTTTTCGAACACCTTGGTGCAGAGGTAGTAACATCACCCCCAACGAACAGAACTATACTAACCGCAGGCATATCCCGAGCAGTTGCCGATACCTGCTTGCCTGTAAAAGTCTTCCTGGGACATACAATGTCCTTAATCGGCAAGTGCGACTACATTTTCATTCCCAGCATGACCAGCTTCGGCAAGAAGACCTACAACTGCTCCAAAATTATTGGGCTACCTAACATAACCAGGGCAGTGCTTCCAGAGTGCCCTATCATTCTCGACCCCAATATAGACCTGGAAAAGGGGCGCTGGTATTTTTACCACCAAATATACAAATTGGCCAGTCGTTTCACATCCAACTCAGTCAAGATGAAAAAAGCAATAGATGTTGCATGGCAGAAGCAGCTAGCTTACAGAAAAAAAATGTCCGATGAGAAAATTACATCCAATCAGGCCCTCTTTGACTTGTATGGAAGCTCTCATAGTGCAAGTTCCCAGAAAAACCCCCAGGGGAACTTAACCATCGCGCTGCTGGGACATCCCTACATCACCAATGATGAATATCTAAATCACCGCATCATATATCATTTGCAAAATATGGGAGCCAACGTGCTTACCTCGGAAATGGCACCACAGACAGCTATAGATGCCGCGGCAACAAGAGCAGTTGGTGAAACCCACTGGGCTTTTGAACCAGATATTATCGGTGCAGGACAATACTACACAGAAATGAAAGTCGATGGAATCATTACCCTCTCCGCTTTCGGCTGCGGCCCTGATTCAATGATGATAGTATGGGTAGAGCATCGTGCCAAGGAGACCAAGACCCCTTTCCTGCCACTCAGCCTGGATGAACACAGCAGCGGAGGCGCTATGCTAACTCGTCTGGAAGCCTTTCTTGATATGATTAAGAGGAAAGGGACAAAACTCCCAACCCCCACCCCTGCTTATTGCTAGATGCAAAAAGAGAGTAAATAGTATGAAATTAGGGATACCCCATTTCGGCAACGTTTCTGTATCCATAAAGGCAATAGCTCAACAGCTAGGAGCCACGGACTCCCTGATAATACCTCCACCTATGACACAAAAAACACTGAACCTGGGAGTAAAATACTCTCCTTATGAGGCCTGTTTACCATACAAACTTACTCTGGGAAGCCTAATTGAAACATGTGAGCTTGGAGCAAATACATTAGCTCAGGCCAGGGGAAGTGGTATTTGTCGATTGGGCTATTATGCTAAAAACCAAGAACAGATATTGAGAGATTTGGGCTATAGTGCTAAATTTCTCACCATAGATATATCGCACAATAAGCTAATCAGTGTCCTGCGACTGATAAAGAATTTGGCCAATGATGCCTCGTGGTATGAAATTTCATCCGCATTTTTCTTTGGAATAAGCAAACTATTTGCCCTAGACAAGATAGAGAAGGTAGTTCAAGAAATCCGAGCCGTCGAGTTAGAAAAAGGCACAGCTAACAAAATTTATCACGAAGCCATTCGAAATATTGATGAGGCAACAAAGCGTAAAGAGGTAAAGGACATAACCAAAGAATACATCGAGAGACTCAACCACGTCGAAAAAAACAATAAAGCCCATCCCCTAAAGGTGGGGATCGTGGGCGAAATTTATGTGGTTATTGAACCATTCGCTAATATGGATATCGAGGAGGAACTGGGTAAACTGGGGGTCGAGGTAGAACGAACGATGACTCTTTCCCGATGGGTCAAATATAGTTTATTCTTGAATTATCTCGGGGCGGATGAATGGAGGAAAGTCCACCATCTGGCCAAACCCTACATCGACCATGATGTTGGTGGCGATGGTTGGGAATCAGTAGGCGAAAAAATCCTCTTTGCCCACAAAGGTTTTGATGGAATAGTTCACCTGGCCCCCTTTACCTGTATGCCTGAAATAGTAGCACAAAATGTTATGCCCTCTACACGTGAGGATATACCCGTGCTCGCAGTCATCTGCGATGAGCAACAGGGGAAACAAGGATTATTAACCAGACTGGAAGCTTTTGTAGACTTGCTGGAATTTCGCAGGAGAAAAAATGGGAGAAGAATATACAACACTAGGTAAACTTATCAATAGCAGGCTCCTGCTGATATTCTTCATATTTATGGTTATCAGTGCGATAATGTTTCATCCTCTCTGGGCTCGACAAGCAAGGAAGTCATTGGAACTACAAGAAAGTATTAAAAATGCTAACAAGGGCAGGATCAAGAGCTTTGGAGGGACATCCATGGAAAGGATGGAATAGGAGAATACGCGATGAAAACTTACCTTGGTGTTGATGTTGGCTCAGTTACCACTAAGCTAGTTTTGATTAATGAAAACTACGACTTGGTGGCATCGATCTACTCCAGGACTCAAGGTAACCCCGTGGATATGATAAAAAAAGGACTGCAAGAAATACGAAACCAGATGCCCCAAGAGGCACAGATCGCAGGAGTTGCTACCACTGGCAGTGGCAGACAACTCGCTGGTGTCATGCTCAGAGCAGATCTGGTGAAGAATGAAATAACAGCCCACGCTGTGGCGGCAATGCATTACGTTCCTGATGTTCAAACTATTTTCGAAATCGGAGGGCAGGATAGCAAGATAATAATTGTTCGTGATGGTATAGTCGTTGACTTCGGCATGAACTCGGTATGTGCAGCAGGAACTGGTAGCTTCCTCGATCATCAGGCAGAGCGACTCAACATAAGGATTGAGGACTTTGGCAGCCATGCCATGAGAAGCCAGAATCCAGCACGAATTGCCGGGCGCTGCACAGTGTTTGCTGAATCTGACATGATACACAAACAGCAGATGGGTTACCCTACCGACGATATCGTCTACGGATTAAGTCAATCACTGGTACGCAACTATCTTAACAATGTCGCTCTAGGAAAAGCGATACTGCCAAAGATGGTATTCCAAGGTGGCGTAGCCTTCAATCAAGGAATAATCAAGGCATTTAATGAAACCTTCCACACAGAAGTATTCGTGCCTCCTCATAACGAGTTGATGGGTGCTATCGGAGCAGCTATGTTAGTACACGAGGAAATGCGCGATGATCATAGAAAAAGTAGCTTTGCTGGTTTCGGCATCAGCAATACGGAATACAAAATATCATCCTTCATCTGTAAAGCCTGCCCTAACCTGTGTGAAATATCGCAAATTGCCATGGATGGTAAAGTCCTAGCGAGATGGGGAGCTCGCTGTGACATGTGGGACAGGATAGACAAAAAATGAAGGCACCACACGAAATAGCCATCAAGGTATTAGACACATTTATCTCCTCCGGATTATACCCAAGACTGCTTCCCTAAACGGGGCTTTACCTCCAAATGATGAGAGGTGCATAATAAACAATGAGCGAATGGAAACAGAGCTACCAGGGATATTGGCTGCTGGAGATTCCCGTTCCAATGCAACCATGCAGACAGTACTCATAGCAGAGGGTAGTGCTACCACTGTCTCAGGCACTGAGAGGTTATTGAATCTATCATGAAGGTTATCTTCCTGAAAGATGTTCCTGGAGAAGGACAAATAGGAGAGATAAAGAAGGTAAGCAAAGGCTATGCCGGAAATTACCTCTTGCCTATGGGGCTAGCCGCAGTGGCTACACCAGCGAAAATAAGGCAGGCGCAGTTAATATTAGAGAGGGAAAAACAACAAGAGCTAGTCAACCGTGAGAAGATTGCTGAGCTAGCTCAGCAACTTGAAGGAAGGGAAATTCACCTGCGGGCTCGCACTGAAACAGGGAAACGTCTCTTCGGTTCCATTACCGCTGCCGATATCGCCACGGAATTAAGCCAAACAATAGGAACCCCCATCAATAAGAAAAGTGTGATTATAGACAAACCACTGAGAGAAATAGGTAGCTATAACATCGGTATCAAATTAGGCAAAAACCTTGAGCCTCGTATCACAGTAATCGTCGAGCAACAAGAAATATAAGATTATGCAAGAGAAATTACCCCCTCATGATGTCGATGCAGAGGAAGCTGTACTCGGATCCTTGCTTATCGACCCCGAAGCTATCTTCAAAGTCGCCATATTCCTCAAGAAAGAAGACTTCTTCGTAGATATAAATCAATGGGTCTATCAAGCCTGTCTGTCCCTATATCAACGTCCACAGAGAGAGGCAATAAATCAGATCACTGTGGCTCATGAATTAATGCAAAAAGGCCTTCTGGAGCAGGCTGGCGGAGCTGCCTATCTATCCCACCTAATCTCAATAGTGCCAACATCATTACACATTGAGCACTATGCTGAGATAGTATCGCGGATGGCGACAATGCGCAGGTTGATTGATGCAGCCGGAGAAATCGCTACCATTGGCTACAATGCTGACTCAGATATTGATGGCAATCTCAACAAGGCTGAGGATATACTTTTCAAAGTAAAAACTCGACGTGGCACCCAGGACTTTGTAACAATTCGTGAGGCATTAGGACAATACTTCGACAATGCCAGTCGGGAAACCGCGCTGCAGGCAGGAGAAATACCCAATATCCTGACTGGATTTACTGCTCTAGATGATTTCCTGGGAGGGCTGCAGAGGTCTGATCTGATCGTATTAGCTGCCAGACCCAGCGTCGGGAAAACAAGTCTGGCGCTGAACATTGCCAGAAATGCTGCCATTAATCAGCAGGCGTGCGTCACATTATTCAGTCTGGAAATGTCCCGGGAATCAGTAGCGCAACGCTGCCTCGCCAGTGAATCCGAGGTAGACCTCAAAAAAATTCGTTCCAGAGATTTCAATGGACAAGACGAAGTAAAAATAGTGAAAGCCAGCGGAATTCTATCGGAGGCACCAATATATATTGATGATTCTCCCCAGATGCGCATAATGGATATCAGGAGCAAGGCACGCCGGCTCTGGCTGGAGCATGGAATCAATTTAATCATCATCGATTACCTGCAATTGGTCCAAGGCGAGGATAAGAAACAAAATCGAGTTCAGACAATCACCGAGATAACAGGCTCATTAAAAATGTTAGCCAGAGAACTAAACGTGCCTGTGTTAGTCATGTCCCAACTCAATAGAGCAGTGGAGGGACGAACTTCTCACATCCCCCAACTTTCAGACCTGCGCGAAAGTGGTAGCATAGAGCAAGATGCTGACGTAGTCCTGTTCATTAACAGGGATGAAATGAATTACAAGCCGGATGAGTGGAGCCGTTTACACGATATAGACATGGAGCCATATCCCCAAGGCATCGGCGATGTCATTATATCCAAGCATAGAAACGGCCCTTTGGGACAAGTTAAGCTCAGATTTCTGGGCAAAATTACCAAATTTGATAACCTGAAGGCCCAACCAATCTCTGTATCTTAAAGGATAATAATATGACAGAGACAGCAAGTATTGACTTCTTCTCGTTACCTTCATCATTTTGTATCAACGTGCTACTGCAAACTCACGATATTGCCCAGATCAAAGCAACACTACTTATTTTCTATCTACTGCACTCTAAGAAAAAGATGCCTGCCTACATTACATACCAAGAACTTGCCTCCCAAGCCAGTTCCATTGCTGAGTTAGATGAGGAAACACTCAAACAAGCCTTGAAACTTGCAGTCAAACACGAGGCCATATTTCCTGCCACGCTCAACTCAAGAGGAAAGATTCAGCACATCTACGTCAACAACATCGACAGGAATGAAATCGAGCAGATCCTGAAAGGCAAAGCACACTTCAGACAGCTCAATCAGGAAAGAAAGAAAACCACCCCCAATATATTTACTTTATACGAGCAGAACATCGGTATAATAACACCAATGATAGCGGAAGAACTCAAGGAGTCGGAGAAGCGATACTCACCCCAGTGGATAGAACAAGCCTTCAAAGAGGCAGTAGTGGCAAACAAGCGTAGTTGGAGATACATCGCCCGAATTTTGGAAATATGGGCTAGCCAGGGCAAAAAAAATGGAACACATTGGCAAAACACTAAAAAGGGTAACTCAGACAAATACATCTCGGGCAAATATGGACATCTCGTCAAAAGATAGTCACACCACAAAAACAATATGTCCTATTTGCAATGGAGCGCGTTTTGTTCACCCATTGTTGGCCTCAGGAAAGCCCGATTACAATCGAATAGTGCCCTGTCAATGTATCCAAGATGAAATACTACAGGAAAAATCGCAATATCTGGAGCAGTACAGCAATCTGGGAGCCCTATCCCACCTCACTTTCGATACCTTATCACCACAGGGAAAAACAAAGGACATAATCACACAGGGGGAGTTTGCTCAAGCATACAAGGCTGCTAAATCCTTCGCCGATCATCCTGAGGGCTGGTTGATATTGCTTGGACCCAGCGGTTGTGGTAAAACCCACCTGGCCTGCGCCACCGCTAACCAGCGCCTGGCATTAGGCCAAGCAGTATTTTATATCTCGGCAGCTGATTTACTGGACCACATGCGCTCAGCATTTAGTCCAACAAGTAATGCAAGTTACGATGAGATATTCGAGAAAGTAAAAAATGCCCCCCTGCTAATACTCGATGATCTCACTACGCAGAGCACAACCCCCTGGGCAAAGGAGAAACTAGAGCAACTACTCAGCTACCGCTTCGATGCCAAACTAGCAACCGTGATTACCAGCGATGTGGCACTGGAAAAAATGGATGAGCGCTTGCGCCGACATATCACAGACAGCAATTTCTGTCAGGCATACAGGTTGGAGCAAGAACCCTCTTTGGTTAAATTAGACAACTTACAATTAAAACTATTGAAGCAGATGACATTCGACAACTTCGATCACAAGAGGCTAGAACTCCCCCCAGAGCAAAGACAGAATTTACGTCAAGCTTTTCATCTGGCGGAAGAATTTTCTCACTCTCCAGAGGGCTGGTTGATATTTCAAGGTGTAAATGGCTGTGGAAAAACACATCTGGCCGCAGCTATCGGCAACTATCAGCTAACACAGGGCAAACCTGTTTTCTTTATTGTCGTACCTGACCTACTAGATTACCTTCGCTCTACTTTCAGTCCACAGAGCAACATATCCTACGACGAGTCCTTTGAAAACATTAAAAAGATCCCGTTATTGATACTGGACGACTTTGGGGAACAAGCTGCTACCCCCTGGGCCCAAGAAAAGCTTTACCAGCTAATTAACTATCGTTATAATGCCAAGGCCCCTACCGTAATTACCACATGCCTCTCTCTGGATGAAATTGAATCTCGCATCAGTTCACGCATGGTAGATCCTCAATTAAGCCTGGTATTTAACATTATGGCTCCTGATTATCGTGGCAACATAAAACCATCCAAGAGATCCACACGTTATTGATTGCTGTAACAGAAAGGGGCTCTCGCCTATTCACTTCTCAATAAGCGGAATAACCAGGCATAGCCAAAAGGATTTTCTGCCTATTGAGACTTCGTGCTGAGGACATCTACTATCTCACTGGCAGTCATATCCACCGTTAGGAACACAGAAGATTCCGAGCGAGATAAATGAACCTTCGAGAGTAAACCCTCAACATCAGGATCATCCACAATAACCTTACTTGCCATTTGAGCAACCCACATCATCCGATAGCTGGTCTCTGCTGAATCACTGTTGCTAAACTCCAGACTCACGACGGTATGAACAACATCTTGCTTCCTCATCAAGCTGAGCGTCAAATACTCGATGTCATGGAATGACAGCAGGCTCAAGCTCTTGGGCCCTAGAGATATCTCGGGAGGAATCTCGCCAGTCACACTATCAGGCACACGCGTTACTAACTTAATGGGAACATCTCCAAGTTTAGAATACAGGTCACCAACAGTACCGCTGATAGATGGTTGTACTCCCCGTACAACATCAATAACATCGGTGACAGCAACAGAATCACCAAAAACCACGCGTCCATCAGCAAGAAACACCACGCTGACAGATTCATCCTGAGTGTCGAGCGGAGGAAGATTATATATGGCGTAGCCATGATAGTCAGTAGTAATAAGCTCCTGCCCCAATTTACTCTCTATGCTGTCTACAAGAACACTCTCGCTTAGATTTCCTTCAGCTACAACACCAAAATAAGGCATGCTGGCATTCTCTCCAGCCTCCCTACAACTAGCTACTGACTGGGCATCAGCAAACATAATGATATTAGAAAAATCCCTCAGGTCTACCCCTGTATCGCTTTCGATGCCATCTAAAGCCTCTTCCCAGGTTGGCGGCATATCAGAATTTCCTTCGGCCCAAGCCAGGTAAGCTGCAGTCAAGATATCATCATCTATAACTTCAGCTACATTGATGCTTCCCAGTAAATCCGCTTTTTGAGGAATGACAGCAGGAACTGCCACAGGTGGAGGAGGATTCACAGCAGCCTTGCAACCAGCAAACACTAACAGGCTGCCAAACAAAAACATAATTCCAACAAGTAAGATTGTCTTATGACTATGCCGTCCCACTACCTGACTCACCATACCTTCTATAATAACAATCTGCATGGAACTTGGATAGTGCCATCAGACTGCTAAAACAGCGATGCACGACAAATCATGACAAATGTAGTGCTGAAAATCATGTTGTTTCATACAGCTAAGCCATGAAAGCCCTTGCCCCAGACGAACAACAATGCGATACTTTTAGAGAAAGCACATGGTAGATAAAAGTCAAAAGGCATGGCAGGATAACCATGAAAATAGCACTGTGTTCTGGTTATCCCCCACCAAAGCAACAGGAAATCCACGATGGCCAAGACACAGAGAAAACACTTAAAAGAGATAATCGATATATATCTTGTTCAGCATCCAGCAGCTACATTACGAGAAATTGGTGGCTTCCTGGGGACCAGCAAACAAAGGGCACAAGTCTTGCTCAGGAGCACGGGAAGAGCAACTCGGAGGCAAAAGAAATCTATCTCCCTGCTCACAACATATGAGACCCAGATACTATATCTCCTCGCCTCAGGAGATAGCACAAAAGAAATAGCCATAAAATTCGAAGTCAGCGAAGATACCATACAAAACCAGGTCAATGTTATTCTCTCCAAACTTGATGCTAATAACCGTATCCACGCTGTAGTGCTGGCATTACAGAAAGGACTTCTCTCCCTGAAAGCTATCAAGTCTTCCCCACCCACCCCCGAATAACTATCCTATTTGTACTTCATGCCAAACAGAGTAGATAGTAAAATTATGTTCCAAGAAAGATAACTCCATTTCTCCAGCAGGACACGAGAGCTTAATGCTGATTTTTGTACGTACAACGTTGAAATTCAATCTCAACGAGGTATACTCTACATATCCCCGCATAAAGGGGGAGAAAAGCTAAGTGAAACATATACTGGGAATAACAACATCCTACTCCAGTCCAACAAATTATTTAGATTGCGAGTTGGATTACCTGCGGCTTGCGTATGCCATCAAGGAAATCCGGAGTCAAGGGGAACAAGCCCAAGGATACATTGTAGTCTTATCCCCAGACATGGTGGAGCATGTAAAACAATGGGAAGCACACTACCAATCTAAGGATTGCGTGAAGGTAATTTATGGATCACTATCAATCGGGGATATGGCCAAAATCCAGGAGGAAAAGGATACAATACATGGTTTAGCCAGCTTCCTTCTAGGCGCCCCGCAGGGCAAGGGCAGCAGTAATTCAGGAATAAATCATCAACAAGGCATCGCACAGAGAGCTTTAGAAAAAGCAATATACGAGTCAGAGCCGAAAATTAAACAGAGCTCTGACGAGACCACCTTCCCTCTTGGTATCCTCTGGGATTTCTATGGAGTGGTATAAAATCTTATCCCCCACATCACCTGCGCTGGGCCATACAACTTCCGTTCGCATCCGCCGATACCCTGGGTTCCATATCTCACGATATCATCATGCAATAAATGCTGGCTGTTGCACCATGGAGGGATGATTGCTACACTATCTCAACGCCAATTCAAAGTTGCATCATGATAGATTTACCGGTGCTTGTTCTTAACCAAACCCATGAGCCACTCAATCTATGCCGCGTGCGCCGAGCTATGATACTAATTTTCGATGGCAAGGCTGAGGCTCTAGAAAACGGCAGAGGAGAACTACATTCCATCACTCGAGCTTTCCAGATCCCATCAGTGGTTAGACTAACTTACTTCGTTCATCGTCCGCGGCTACAAAAGAAACTGACCAGATTTGAAATATTCCAGCGAGACCACTACACCTGCCAATACTGCGGCCATCAAACTAAAGAGCTCACCTTAGACCACGTAATCCCCCGCAAGCAAGGTGGAAAACACAGCTGGGATAACATCGTGAGTGCCTGTACTCATTGCAATCACCGTAAGGGAGGTCGGACACCCAATGAAGCGGGAATGAAATTACTACATAAGCCTTCCCCTCCCCATAACAATGGCATATCCATCCCATACCCACACTTAAATGGCCATGCCGAATGGCAAAAATATTTGCCTCACTCCCACGATAACTGATCAGTAAGAAATTCTCTGGTTGTCTGATCATCAAGTTCCACCGTCACCACATCTTTCAATAAATTAAGTTTAGTCACAGTAGCCTTGCCTACCGATGTGGAGACTTCCTGGCCAACATGGGGCATCCTTCTCTTCATCTCGGCATATTGTCCATTTTCATAGCCCAGACAACACAAAAGACGGCCACAAACACCAGTTATCTTCGCTGGGTTCAAAGCCAAACCTTGCTCCTTAGCCATCTTGATGGACACAGGGGTAAACGTGGTCAGGAAACCCTGACAACATAAGGGATGCCCACACCTGCCCACCCCCCCCAGTAACCTGGCTTTATCTCTGGGGCCTACCTGCCGCAGTTCAACCCTACTCTTAAAGCTACGGCACAACTTCCGTACCAATCCACGGAAATCAACCCTCTCCCGAGCACTAAATAAAATAACTAAATAGCTATGGTCCAGATTGTAATGAGCCGACAGACACTTCATGTTCAAGCCCAACTTAGTAGCCATCTCCTGACACTTATACAAAGCCTCGTTTTCTCCACTAGGATCAGCCTTATCAAGGTCTTCCTGCTGAGCCAAGCGAACCAAAGAGAACAATGGCTCTGTCTGACCACTACCCCCTGCATCGCTTTCAGGAATGACAACCTCGGCCAAATCTCTTCCATGCTCCGTGTTCACCACTACACGATCACCAACTTGCAACATCACATCGCCAGGATCACAATAGAACAACTTCCCTCCAAATTGGAAGCGAACTCCAGCTACTTTACTCATGTAATAACTCCTTGCGTGGCATATTAACCATCAGCCACTCAAACATCAGGCGCAAATTAGCATTGTTAACTAGCCCTTGCTGCATCTTATATAGTTTGCCGATAAATTCCCTGATTTCCACTAAGCTCAACACACTTGCTTGAGCTCTTAGCAAATCCTGGTAATCAATATTGGCGATACTCTCCATACCATTCATCTTGGTAAGCAACAAGTCTCGCCACCAACCAAACCAAGCGTTTACTAGCTCAACTGCAGGCTCATGTTTCTTCTCCAGCTCAGCCGCACGCGCCTGAGCATAATCAAACCTTTCCGCGAAACTGGTATCCAACAGAGAAGATAACTTGCTTACCACCTGGCATCTCTGCTCCAGCCATTCATCTCCATCTAGAGCAGATAATGCCCAGCCAAGACAACCCTGAGATAGACGAGAAAGCAGGTCTGCTTTACTCCACTCCACTTGACGTGACTCAATGAGAAACCTGCGCATCTGCTCACGCGGCAGTGGCCGCAACTCCAGCCGCTGACATCGTGAAACTACGGTGGGCAACAAATACTGATCATCAGATGCTAATAACAGCCAGGTCAATTTAGGCGGTGGCTCCTCTAATATCTTAAGCAGGGCATTAGCTGCTTCCACAGACAAGTATTCTGCGCCGTCAATAATAAATACTCTGTGTTTGCCTTCATAGGGGGGAAGATTGGCCAAATGCTGAAGCTCACGAATATCATCAATGCTGATCGCCCTCCTGACACCAAGTCCTATAGAAATAACATCAGAGTGCTTGCCTTCCCAAATGCGGCGGCACGATGCGCATTGACCACAAGGAGCCCCCTGCCCATCACAATTCAACGCCTGAGCGAAACTAATGGCGAGAGTTCTTTTACCTACATGTTGTGGCCCCAGCAAGAGATAAGCGTGCGCTATATCCCCCGATTTCAAGCTGTAATCCAATAAAGCTAAGATCTTGTCCTGCCCTATGACTTGCCACATACTAATCTATGTCTAAACCCATCAAATCTTGATAGTTTTCTCGCCGCCGAATCAAATGCGCCTCACCCTGATTCACCATCACTATAGCGGGACGCGGTAGAGCATTATAATTACTGGACATTGCTACACAATAAGCTCCACAGGCAGGCATAGCAATAATATCGCCAGTTGACACCACGGGAAGTTTAGTATCTCGCACCAAAATATCTCCCGACTCACACAACTTGCCAGCAATAGTAAACTGACCTACACCTTCATCCAGAATCTTATTAGCTACCACTGCCTCATACTCAGCCTCATACAGCGCAGGGCGAATATTATCTGACATGCCCCCATCAACAGAGATATACTTCCTTACCCCTGGTATCTCCTTTATGGCTCCGACATGGTACAATGCCACCCCTGCTTGCGCCATGATTCTCCTTCCCGGCTCGATAATCAACCTGGGAACCCCTAAGTCCATCTCGGGGAGCAAGCTGAGCAGCTTGCCTGTAATTGCTTGAGCATAGTCATGTATAGAAGGCTCATCTGCTCCTAGGGTATAGCGCACAGCAAAACCCCCGCCAGGACTGAATTCGGCAATTTCAAGGCGATAGTTTGCCTTCATTCGATGAGCAAAGTTCAGAACCAACTCTATAGCCCTTTCGTATGGATTCATCTCAACTATGGGAGAGCCAAGGTGAAAATGAAAACCCAGAAGATTCAGGTTAGATGCCGAAATTGCCTGTTTAACCGCTTGCTCTGCCTGACTTTCAATCATAGGAAAGCCAAACTTGCTATCCAGCACTCCGGTAGTCGTATAGCGATGCGCATGGGGATCAACTCCTGGTGTAAGACGAAGCAAGATATCCTGCTTCAAACCTTTGCTCTGAGCCAATTCATTGAGCAGTTCAAGCTCATAGAAGTTATCCACCACAATCCGCCCCACCCCCCAATCCAAAGCCAAGTTTAACTCCCCCAGCGTCTTATTGTTACCATGGAAGTAGACCTCATCTAAAGGGAAACCCACAGAGTGAGCTATGCTGAGCTCCCCCCCAGAAACAACATCAAGTCCCATTTGTTCTTGATGCATAATACGAGCCAGAGCCCTATTCAAAAAAGCCTTGGAAGCATAGATAATCATGGTGTCAGGATAATACTTGCCAAATTCAGATCTGAACTCGCGACAATTATATCGAATGGTAAACTCATCAAACAGGTAAAGGGGTGTGCCATATTCCCCAACCAGATCAACTACATCACAGCCACCAATACACAGATGGCCTCGATCATTCACCTCAGAAGTGAAAGGGAAAAGAGATAGCTTGGATACATTATGTAAGTCTCTGTCACTCATTATCACCTCTCGACAATCTTAACAGGTCTTTACCTGCTTGCTACCCGATGCTCTGCTTGGCTAAATTCTGTGGCCGTAGGAACATCATTGGAATATTCCTGAACGAACAGGCTGGCTTATGTCTCCGTCATAATCCCAGTCACCCCATGATGTACTTACCAAGTTTAGCACGTCATCCCTACCAGAGCACGAGGAAAACTAACACCATGAGAACTGGAAATAAACCTCAGACACTAAGAATATTCCCAGGTGAAGCGTCTCTTATATCTCTTCAATATCTCTATCACTTTCACCCCAAATAGGCCAAAAAAAACAGCATTCCCTATGGCATGAAAGGTATCAAACCAAAAACTAGCCAGTTGAGCCAGAATAAGGGTGTTAAGAGTAAGAGGATAGGCAAAATAAAGCCAGAAGTAAACATTAACCAGCAAGCCAAAACCATACGCAGCGATAATGCCAACGCTAACCAAACTTCTGCGACTCAAGTTAAAACGAGATAAATAGGCAGCAGAATAACCTATCATTCCCCAAGCTAGCATCTGGCCTAGCGTCCATGGCCCCTGCCCCAACAGAAAATTAGAGATAAGAGGGGTCATGGCCCCTACCATAAAACCAGCTACCGGGCCAAACACATAGCCAGTACAAAGAATGAGAAAGGTGCAAGGCTGAAAGCTAGGAACAGCAGAAAAAGGTATCCGCAGAGCGACAGACATGGCTGTCAGTGTTGACACCAAAGCGATCTCCTTGGAACTCAAGGCAACGGATTCAAACTGAAAGAAAAAGGCTAAAATAATTAAAACAGATAGTAAAATTGCCAGTACCCCCCAGCTAACCAGAGAGTTGATGACAGGGAAAAACACAGAACAGACAGCAACCCCCACACCAACTAGTAGCACTAGGCTCAGGCAAATGCGGCTTTTCTTCACGGCAATACCGATAGCATCTCAGCAACAGTTAGAATATCCCCACGAACTCCATTGCCACGAAGCGATTGCGCCAAGCGGTTTACCTGTGGTGATAATAGCAGCGCTCGCGACAATACCTCTCTCTTAGTTCCATCTACCACTATTCTCCCCTCGCTGAGTAATATGACCCGGTCTCCATACTCCACCACCGTTTCCACATCCTGTGTGACTAGAATCACCGTGCCTCCACCATTCCTGTAGTCATCCAAAAATTTCATCAACTGCACCTTTAACCCATACTCCATTCCCCTAGTAGGTTCATCCAAAACAATCATGCTAGGTCGAGATGCGAGAACAGAAGCTATAGCGACACGTTGCTTTTCACCTCCACTCAACGAATGGGGATAACACTGCTTGTATGGCATAAGGCCAAACCTATCCAGCACCTGGTCAGTCAGCCGGACAATATCAGTCTTCCCAAAACCAATATTCTTCAGGGTAAAGGCAATTTCCTCATCGACAGTATCACAAAACAAATACTCGTCCGGATTTTGAAAGACATAGCCAACCTGTCTGGCCAACTTAGCCACAGTTGTCCCCTTGGTATTGATACCATTCAACACCACATCACCTTTCGTCGGCCGCAGCAAACCATTAAAGTGTTTAACCAGCGTCGTCTTCCCCGAGGCATTTCTGCCCATAAGAAGCACAAACTCTCCCGGATATACCTGAAGATTCACATTTTTCAAAGCAACAAGATCAGAGGAATATGCATACCACAACCCTTTCACTTCCAATAATGGCTGATCCTGAACATTCCTATCACGCCGCTTCTCAGATATAACACAGTCTTCTACATTCTTCCCATGCAGGGTTCTGATCACCATAGCTCGCGCTTCTTTCACCGTCAGTGGAATATCATTAATCTCGATACCCTTATCTCGTAAACCATGCGCCAAAGCAACCAGAGGAGGGATTCCTATGCCTGCCCTTGATAACTTTTTCTCATCTAATACTGATTGCGGTGAACCATCAGCCACCACCTTTCCCTTATCCAATACCACCACCCTATCAACATATGCCATCACTCTTTCCAGCCTATGCTCTACCAACACAACGGTAATTCCCATCTCATCATTCAGCCTCTTCACCAAAGCTAATATCTCTTCTGCCCCCTTGGGGTCCAGCTCAGAAGTGGGCTCATCCAGCACCAGAATGCTGGGATAGAGGGCCAGCACCGAGGCTATTGCTACCTTCTGCTTTTCACCGCCGGAAAGCTCATCAACATGCCGATGGCGCAGGGCAGTAATATTCACCGCATCCAGCACCTCTTCTACCCTCTTAGCCATCATGTCCGGAGAGAAAGAAAGATTTTCCAAGCCGAAGGCTATTTCCCGCTCCACATCGAAGGCAATAAGCTGATTCTCAGGATCCTGAAACACCATTCCCACTGAAGTAGCTAACTCTCTCGTGGAATGCTTCATCACATCAAGTCCTGCTACCTCCACCCTGCCACTTATCTTCCCTCCATAAAAGTGAGGTATCAATCCATTGAGACAGCGGCACAGGCTGGACTTGCCTCCCCCAGAGAGGCCGGTAATCAACACAAATTCACCATCATCAATATCGAGGGTTATATCGCACAGGGCCGCTTGAGAACTACCGCCGTAGCGAAACGACAGATCATCAATCCTGATCAATGAGAACCCTCCTCCTCAAATACATCAGGAAAAACCCCAAGTTAAGCAACAACATTAAGACAAGTACCATCACTACCTCAAAGCTGGAGAGACTGAGGCTTCCCAAAATCGGATAATAATCATACTCTCCTTGCCCTAGATAGCACATATATATACCAGTGAAACAGGGTAATGCCGCTGCGGCAAGTATCATTTTATCCGAAGAAGTAATTTGCACTTCGCGATAAAAACTTCTGTCCTGCCCTGATCCAAAAGCTCTGGACTCCATGGCCTCCGCTACCTGGACTCCACGATCCAGAGAATTAGACAACAATGGAATCATCACCATCACATACCTTTTTGCCCTGGAGAACCACTTACCCCTATCGAATTCCACGCCCCTGCAACTTTGTACATCGATAATAGTTTGAGCATCATTCATTAAAACAGGGGCAAACCTAGTAGCCAGAGAGGAAACCAGTACCGCCTTATACGGTAATTTCAATTTCCGCATTGATAGCAGCAAATCATCAGGATCAATGGTAAATATCAGTAAGGTAAAGGCCGAGAGGATTGTCATCAATCTCAAGCTCTGGCCGATGCCATAAACGATAGCCTGTAAAGTTATCCTGATGGTGCCCATCAAGGGCAGAGAAACAGGTGACTGCCACAAAACATCCATCCCCCGATTACTTAACAGGGCATTCATAACTATTATCATCAGACCAAGAAGCAGGCTGAACTTCATCAATGAAGCCCATTCCCTCATAACTTTGGCGGACAAGACCATCGGCAGAGTCGCTAAGAAAAGTAACAGCAAATAAAACGGGTTGTCGAACACCAAGGCAAGGATAACAATGCTACCTATCCAAGTTAACTTACACCAAGGGTTGAGGCGATAAATACTCGTGCCTCTATCCCGATATTTGTAGCTTGCCATGAGGTACTTTGATCACTGTTCCGTTAACCAGCATAACGGCACATTCATAGCGAAGCTCCTGATAATTACTAACCAGCAAATCAACAGCTTCTCGGATCTGGGCATCATCAGTTCCAGATACAATCCAGACAACATTTCTACAGGCTCCAGTCCCTCCGGGGTTCCATGCATTCTGCGTGGCCTGAATAAAACCACAACTTGCCTCACACTGCATTTCGCCCTCAGGTGAATATGAAATCACTGTCCCATTATCACCAAAGCGGATAAATAAACCCAGATCATCATACTCATCATTGACCTGAGATATCAGCCTCAGATCTTCAGTCCCTACAAGAATCAAATTAGAGGATTTCCTTTCTTCAGCAGATAAGTCAGTAGCAGCTTTGGTCTGAGCACTCTCCACCCCCATATCATGCAATGTACCGGCCAAACTATATGCCTCACCTTGAAAACCATCTCCATAAACGACTAAGGTAGGAGAGACATCCCCTCGGTAACCACTAAGAAATGGTTGAGGAAAATCGCCAACGATGGCTGGGACAAAGGGACGGAAGCTCCACTGGTGAAAGTCCCAGTGTTCCACATCTCCATCACGCAATTCATAATCCAAGGCACCAACATCAGATGAAATACCATTGATATAGAGAAACCAGGCCTTCTGTGCCTCATCCTGGGATGGCTGTGGTATTCCTGCAATGGAATGGACGAAGCCTCCTCCATACATCGTCTCCACCAGGGACACCTGCCGCAGCGCATCCATGGCATTACACTCCTCATCGACCACGATATTTTTCTCCAGCACCAGTTCCTCCCCAAAATCCTGGGTAACCACTACCGTAATATCAATTCGGTTCGAAGATCCACACTGGCATCCGGTGGCGAACATTACTAGCAGGAGTACAATCAGAACAGGCGCTACCAGCTTACCAAAACTTGCTTTCCCCAATTTCACTTATACCTTAATTCCTTTTCAGTAACTGAGGTGCCCCGGCAAATCACAACCTTCTGCCGCACAACATACATTGGTCATCATACAAGCTTAGTTTACCAAAGACAAATATACTTGTTTACAGACAAGCCATTATCACACCCAAGCAACAACATCTATCCCTATCGCGGCGATGCTACATACCCCGAATGACAACAGATCTCACATATGCTTGAGCTATCCCTCGGAAAGCCTCTAGCTTTTCCTCAGAATGCGGAGAGAGAAACATATAGCTGGGATCCAGCGTGGGTTCATCCACACGAAACTGTTGGAGATAATAACGCTTCGCCCCCCGAATCAATTGGGCAATGTTCAAAACATCTCTGCTCTCGACCAATCCCGGCACACATGTTGTCCTGAACTCATAATCCACAGAAGAGTTCATAATAACTCGTATGCTATATGCTATCCTGTCCGGACTGATATTCTCTATCCCTGTAGCTACATGGTATGTATCAAGGGATGTCTTTATATCCATAGCGATGTAGTCCACCAGGCCATCGCGCACTATCCTTGCCAACTTATTAGGGAAGTATCCATTGGTATCTAGCTTTATCGCTAACCCTAACTGCCGTAATCTTTTCAAGAAAGCGATAAGTTCCTCACCATTTATCAGAGGTTCTCCCCCTGTAATCTCCACTCCATCAACAAACCCTTTCCTCTCTTCAAGAGAATTCAACACCTCTTCCGGGTCTATGGAGTCCATCTCCTTATATTCATTCACAAGGCTGGCATTTTGACAGAAGGGACACCTGAAATTACACCCACCAAGGAATACTATAGACGCAATCCTGCC
>JAUXIH010000025.1 GCA_030621105.1 Dehalococcoidia bacterium
AGCCCAAAACCAAGCGTAGCCGGCGCCAGATAGCATTATCACCATTATTGGCAATCGCGCTCTGGGAGCATCGGTTAAAGCAGGAACAAGCCCAAAAACTATTGGGTAAGCCTTTGAAATCTACGGATTTAGTGTTTTCGCATCCTGATGGCGAACCAATCCGCCCTAATAGTGTCACTAGAGCCTTCCACGAAATAGCTAAGTCGGTTGGACTAAGAGGTGTTAGGCTTCATGACTTAAGGCATGCTCATGCCACCATCTTGCTGCAACAGGGTGTAAATCCTAAGGTTGTTCAGGAGCGCCTTGGACACAGCTCTGTGTCGACAACACTGGATATTTATTCCCATGTTTTGCCTGGTTTACAAGAAGCGGCAGCACGCCAATTTGACGAGAGCTTTGAGCATGAAGCTCGACAGAGAAATGTCGGCAAAATGTCGGCAAAATTGTTCTGAGGGCGTTTTGGGAGTAAAATTCATAGCTAGGAGGGGTGACCGAGTGGCTTATGGTGACGGTCTTGAAAACCGTTTTCGTTGTATGGCGAACGTGGGTTCAAATCCCACCCCCTCCGCCATTTCTTAAACAGAGCTAGTCCTTAACCCTGTATTTGGCTCTACCCTCATCGTAAAGGTCACCACCATGGATGTCATTTACTACTATCACGGGAAAACCTTTCACCTCCAATCGGAGAATAGCCTCAGGTCCTAAATCCCAATATGCCACCACCGAAACCTTTTTTATCTTCTGAGAAAGAAGTGCACCTATACCTCCCACAGCAGCAAAGTAAATCGCCTTACAGCTCTTCATGGCAGCTCGTGCTTCTTGCGATAACCCCCCCTTGCCAACCACTCCTTTAAGCCCTTCATCAAGCAGGCGGGGCAAATAACAACTCATGCGACCACTGGTGGTAGGGCCAGCAGCACCAATTACCTGGCCTGGCTTAGCAGGGGAAGGCCCCATAAAATATATAGCTTGCCCCCGTATTTCAAAAGGCAAGCTCTCCCCTTTATCCAAAACACTAAATAACCTCTGGCAAGCAGTATCACGCAGGGTATACATTGTGCCATGAAGCAAAACGCTATCCCCCACATATAAACCAGTGATTGTGTCTGCCATTAGAGGCAATGATACATCTTTAGGTATATCTGTCATTTACAGGAATGCCTCCTTGTGCCGAGCACTATGGCATTGCAGATTAACCGCCACTGGCAAGCTGGCAATATGAGAGGGGAAGACTTCAACATGGACTGCTAAGGCAGTAACTCTACCCCCATAACCCATTGGTCCAATCCCCAAATTGTTGACCTTATGAAGAATTTCTCTTTCCAGTGCAGCTATCTCAGTGTCCTGATTATGCATACCAACACGCCGTAGCAACGCCTTTTTAGCCAGCATCATGGTCTGCTCTGCCGTTCCGCCAATGCCAACACCAATAATAACTGGAGGACAGGGATTAGCCTCGGCTTCATCAACAGAATTAACTACAAAATCAGTGATCCCCTGACGCCCCTGAGATGGATTGAGCACCCGGAAGCGGCTCATGTTTTCGGCGCCACCCCCCTTGGGCATCACCACAATTCTAAACTCATCCCCAGGAACCACATCTACATGAACTACAGCAGGGGTATTATCGCCAGTATTTTGTCTCAAGGAAAAAGAGTGTTTAACTATCGATTTGCGCAAGTAACCCTCACTATATCCCTGGCGAACCCCCTCGTTGATCGCATCATGCAAATTGCCACCAGTAACATAAGTTTCCTGTCCCATTTCCACAAAAACCACTGCGGAGCCACAATCCTGACACAGGGGAATCCTCTCTCTTCTAGCAATTTCCTCATTCTGCAAGATCTGCTGCAGAGCCCACCGTCCCAAGGCTGACTCTTCAACTTCTTGAGCATGCTTTAAGGCCAATATCACATCCTCCCCAAGGAAGAAGTTAGCCTCCTGACAGAGCTTGCTGACAACCCTGACAATTTCTCTAGCCTGAATCTCTCTCATAGTATCTACTTTATTTACTCAACTCCTACTCCGGCGCAGGAGCGATATAGCCACTACTTACCAGCACATCATGCATGCCTCGGGAAGCAACTATTATGGACTTGCTTTTCTTATAGAGGTCATCGCGACTAATTTTTATTCTAGCGATGCCCAGTTCTTGCGCCTTCATTCCCACAGCCACCGCCTCATGAATCAGAGCCTCTGATTCCAGCATCGTAGGTATGATATGCTTCTCGCTCAAGCCATGCTTCTCGGCATATCGTGCTAACTCCTCTGCAGCAGCAACACACATCTCGTTGGTAATAGCCCTTGCCCCCACATCAAAAACGCCCCGGAAGATGCCAGGAAAAGCCATAGAATTGTTTAACTGATTGGGAAAATCAGACCTACCAGTGCCTACAATACGAGCTCCAGCATCCAAAGCTTCCCACGGCCAAATTTCGGGAACAGGATTAGCTGAAGTAAAGCATATAGCATCATTAGCCATTAACTTAATATCCTCAGCGGCAATGACTCCAGGACCAGGTCTGGAGCAAGAAATAAGAACATCAGCATCCTTCAGTGCCTCTCTTAGATTACCTTTTATCCCACCACCATTGGTAATCTGACAAAGCTGCCACTTATCAGGAAATTCCCTTTTCTGCTCTCCCAGGTCTTCTCGCCCCGGATGCAGGGTTCCCTTGCTGTCAACAACCACAATATGTCCCGGCTCAATTCCATAGGCAATAAGAAGGTTAGCAGTGCCAATGTTAGCTGCACCAGCTCCATTCAAACAAATCCTTACCTCCTTGATACTTTTACCCACAATCTTCAAGGAGTTGAGCAATCCGGCCAACATCACAATAGCAGTTCCCTGTTGGTCATCATGCCATACTGGAACAGTTAGCTCCTCTCGCAACTGACTTAATATATAAAAGCACTTGGGGCTGGCTATATCCTCCAGGTTTATGCCGCCAAATGAGTGTTGCAACCAGCCCACCACCTGAATGATCTCAGTAGCATTTGTGGTATTCAGACATATAGGAACAGCATCTACCCCACCCAAATATTTAAAGAGCAAGGCTTTACCTTCCATAACAGGGTAACCAGCTTTCGGTCCGATATTCCCTAATCCAAGAACCCTGGTACAGTCAGAGACTATGGCTACGGTATTCCATATATTGGTCAACTCATAAACCCTGTCAGCATCTGCCTGTATTATCCTGCATGGACCAGCTACTCCAGGATTATAATAATTAGCGAAGTCATCAAAATCTCGAACTTGAGATTTAAGCATCGTTTGCATCTTCCCATGATAAAATGAGTGTAATTTCACAGCAACTTGCTCTGGCTTTCGCGCTTTATCTATAAGCTCCTTCTCGGACAATTCTTGTTGTGACATAGACATCTCCTTAATTCAGTACAATTACAATAGCAGTATATAATAACTCACAAACACACATTATTTAAGCCGTTGGCATATCTTCAAAACAAAAGACCTATTACTTGCAAAAGAGCAGGCGATAGATAAGCAGCAACACAATGAGATTGCTGGCTTAGTAACTATTTACATCGTCGCTACAGCATGACCCCTACTTCATCACCCACACTCTCATATGATAAGATAAACAGGAAATTTGAAACCACGACTAATCACTATAGATGGCCCGGTAGCAGCAGGAAAAAGTAGCGTTGGCAGCCTCCTTGCCCAGCGGTTAGGTTATTCTTTCTTCGATACCGGCATTATGTACCGGGCTTTCACATGGAAGGCATTGGAGTCTCACATCACCCCTAAAGATGAGCCAAAATTACGTCACTTAGCCAAGATCATCAAATTCGATTTCGTCTCACATCGCGATGGATATCTTTTCCCCCTCATCAACAGAGAAGATGTCTCTGCCAAACTATTTGACCCTAAGGTGGAAAGACAAGTTTCCCTGATTTCCCAGATAGCAGTAATACGTCAGGCAATGGTAACTGAACAACGCAAGCTAGCCAAACGTGGTGCCATAGTGATGGCAGGAAGAGATATTGGGACAGTGGTACTCCCAGAAGCTGAATTGAAAATTTTCCTGGTTGCCACCACCGAGAAAAGAGCACAACGTCGCTATAAGGAGCAATCTGCACAAAAAGGGAAGAGTGTAAATTACAATGATATTCTCGCCGATCTAGCAAAACGCGATGATGCTGATATTCACCGAACCATATCCCCACTAAAACCTGCTGCTGATGCAATAACTGTGGATACCGATAAACTTAGCTTAGAGCAAGTCGTGGACAGGATATATGCTTTGGCGGTAGGCTAGTGACTCTATCTCAGAGAATCATATTAACCCTGATCAGGATACTGTTCAAATTTTTCATATCCTGGACATGGAAAGTCAAAGGGGTAGACAACATGCCTTCCTCGGGACCAGTTATCCTTATCTCAAACCATGTCAATTTTTTTGATCCGTTCTTGCTTATGTTAAGCAGCTCTCGCTGGATCCACTTCATGGCTAAAGAGGAACTTTTTCACAATCCCATCTTGGGATTTATCCTGCGCTGGGCACAGGCCTATCCAATAAATCGCCGTGGTAGCATGAAGGAAAGAAAGGAAACCATCAAACACACCCAAAACAAGCTACAGGAAGATATCGTCCTAGGCATATTCCCTGAAGGTGAGCGCAGCCACGAGGCTAAACTACTGTCTGCCAAGCCAGGAGCCGCAGTAATTGCAGCACGAATGGGCGTCCAATTACTTCCTGTTGGCATCATTGGTACAGAGAAAATTCACGGAAAAAGGTGGCCATGGCAACAACCCCCTATCATTCTTAATATCGGACGCCCTTTTAACCTCCCCCCCACTGATGGCAAATTCACCAGATCAAAAATGCAATCACTAAACATCATCATGATGCGGGAAATCGCTAAGTTATTGCCACCTGATAGACAAGGTGTATATGCAGATTGAGAAAGCTCCGGAGCTTGGCTTATGCTTCGGCGTAAGGCGAGCTATGAAATTGCTTAAGGAAGAAGTCCAGAGACACGGTGAAATAGAAACTCTAGGGCCGGTAGCTCATAATCACCAGCTCATAGAGGATTTAGCTAAAGCAGGAATAAAAATGGTGAACAACTTGGATGAAGTAAGATGCAAAACATTAGCCATTACCACCCACGGGGCAAGCCCCAGTATATTGTCATCCATAAAAGCACGGGGAATCCAGACTATTGACGTTACCTGCCCCATAGTTGCCAAAGCTCAAGCAGCAGCCCGAAATCTAGTTGAGGCAGGATTTAGTCTTGTTATATTTGGTGATGCAAGACATTCTGAAGTCAAAGGACTATTGGGTTGGGCAAATAATAAAGGAACCGCTGCACTAAACATCGAAGATTTGAACACCGACATAACAACAGGGTCGCTCTTGGGTATCATATCTCAAACAACTCAATGCCAAGCCAATTTTAGGAACTTTTGTTCAGCACTTATAACTAGTTCCGCTTCCAGGCTGAAGGAAATACGCATAATCAACACTCTATGCCTAGAAACCCAGCGACGGCAGGAGGCCGCAATAAAACTAGCCAAAAAGGTTGAGCTTATGATAGTAGTTGGTGGATATAATAGCGCCAACACCAAGCGTTTGGCTGAGGTATGTTCTCCCATAACAGAAACAAAATTTATAGAAAAGGCTGATGAAGTAAATAGCTCGTGGCTAGTAAACGAAAATCATATTGGAATCACCGCAGGTGCATCCACTCCTGATGAGGCTATTGACAGGGTAATATCTAAACTAAAATTACTATCATCCTCGCGATAAGATATTACCCCAGCTGGTCATTCAGCTTCCTTCCACCCAAAAGATGGACATGGAGATGAGGGACTGCCTGACCTCCTTCATCCCCTGTGTTGATAGCCAGACGATAACCCGTAGAATCCAACCCTTCCTTCTTCGCCAGCTTGCTTGCCAACAATATAAGCCGTCCCATCAAATCTTCTTCTTTTTCTGTCAGGTCTCTCAACGAAGCTATATGTTGTTTGGGGATAATAACTAAATGCTTAGGTGCCTGTGGCTGGATATCTCGGAAAGCCAAAAATTCCCCATCTTCATAGACAACCCCACTGGGTATTTTGCCTGCAACAATTTCACAAAAGATGCATCCGCTCGCCATAATACTATCTATGGTGTCATATTTAAGAGATCAAGTCCTGATCTCCTATATAATATACCCTAGATAAATTTTATCCTCTGCGCAGTGCCAATATCAACCTCTTAGACTAAATACATCCTTAGATAATATTGACAAAATTTAATCTCTCGTTTATATTTCCCATAACAATTAAATAGAGAGAAAAGGCTAGGAACAGGACTAGTATAACTCAAAGGCGGAGTTCAGAGAGTCGGGGAAGGTGTGAGCCGATACTTGCGCAGAGTAGGAATGGACCTGGGAGCTGCAAACCGAAAGATAAATATGATCAAGTAGGCTTTGTCGCAGGAGCAGCGTTATCAAAGCTCAAGGTATTGAGGTTATAGGGGAATTGTATATACCTTTGTACCTGCAAAGAGATAATTGCGTCTCTTCCCCTTATCGAGAAGCAATTAATTAGGGTGGCACCGCGAAGGTAAGAGCCTCTCGCCCCTAGGTGGGAGGCTCTTTATTATGTTATATGGAGGAATAAACATGCCGATACCACTACAAATGTGGCGCCAGCCACTGGCGCTAAACAGTAATTTTTAATCAACTCACAGACAAACTAAATGAAAGGAGATTAACAACAATGAACAGGAGAACAAAATTCATTCTCGATGAAGAAGATATGCCAAGATATTGGTATAACATCCAAGCAGATTTACCCAAGCCACTCCCACCAGTGTTACATCCTGGTACGGGAAATCCGATAGGACCCCAAGACTTAGCACCGTTATTTCCCATGGAGTTAATCAAGCAAGAGGTAAGTACTGAGCGTTACATTGAAATCCCTGACGAAGTGCGGGACGTCTATAGGCTATGGAGGCCCACAACTCTGTTCCGGGCGCATAGATTAGAGAAGGCCCTGGATACCCCTGCCAAGATCTACTATAAATATGAAGGGACAAGCCCTCCAGGGAGTCACAAGCCTAACACTGCAGTAGCTCAATCTTACTATAACAAGATGGAGGGAATTAAGCGCATCACCACTGAGACCGGAGCCGGACAGTGGGGCAGCGCCTTATCCTTTGCCGGATCCTTCTTTGGTATTGAGATCAAAGTTTACATGGTGAGAATTAGCTACGACCAAAAACCATACCGACGCGTTATGATGGAGGCATGGGGAGGTAAATGTATCCCTAGTCCTAGCCCAGAGACTCAAGCAGGAAGAAATATGCTGGCCAAAGATCCAGACAGCCCCGGTAGCTTGGGCTTGGCTATCAGCGAAGCAGTAGAGGATGCTGTGTCTCGAGACGATACCCACTATTCCCTGGGCAGCGTGCTCAATCATGTTCTCCTACATCAATCCATTAATGGACTGGAAACCAAGGCACTGATGGAGAAAATAGGGGTATATCCCGACATCATCGTTGGCTGTGTTGGTGGTGGCTCAAATTTTGCTGGCATGTACTTGCCCTTTGTTAAGGATAAAATCGATGGCACAAAACCCAATTTACGTATCATTAACGTAGAGCCAGCAAGCTGTCCTACTCTAACTAGGGGTCCATACGCTTATGACTTTGGTGACATGGCTGGACTCACTCCTCTGATAAAAATGTTCACCTTGGGCCATAACTTCATGCCGCCCCCGATTCATGCTGGAGGGCTCAGATATCATGGGATGGCTCCCATCATATGCCATCTCCTCAATCTAGGCCTAGTCGAAGCCAGAGCCGAACATCAGCTCGGCACTTTCAAGGCAGGCATAACCTTCGCCCGTACTGAAGGAATCATTAGTGCTCCAGAAACAATGCATGCCATCAAGGTAGTTATCGACGAGGCTCTCAAATGCAAGGAGTCTGGTGAGGCTAAAACCATCCTGCTAGCCCATAGCGGCCATGGGCACGTTGATATGGCTGCTTATGAAGCCTATCTCTCAGGAAAACTGTCAGACTATGAACACCCTACTGCGGAGATAAAAGAATCCCTAGCCCAATTACCCAAAGTAGGCTAACAGACTAAGTTGATTTGCAGGATCAGGTCCAATAGGCCTGATCCTGCAAAATACCTCCCTAACAAGAACTCCCTCCACCCCCTTAATGAGAGCAAATTTGGACTACCAGCCCGTTGCTCACTTACTCCAAATGCAGGTATCCTCTTGGCAAATTGACACAAAATAGGTAAACTCGCATAAGGGGTGAGCGTTGCTACCTGCACACAGAAAAATCCTACCCTTCCATTGCTATGGAACAGGGATAGCATTGTCGCTCCTGCCATGGACAAGAGAATTACAATAGCGCTAGACGCTATGGGCGGCGACTATGCTCCTGAAGAGATAATCAAGGGGGCAATCATGGCTGCCGACGCAGGTGATCTGGATATTGTCCTTGTTGGACCAAGAGACATCTTAAGAAAGCATCTGGACAACTATAGCAACGTCCCCTCAACAATTCGATGTGAGCCAACCAACCAGGTAATTACTGAGAATGAACATCCTGCCTTCGCTGTTCGCCGCAAGCATACTGCTTCTATAGTTGTTGCCATGGATCTGGCAAAGGCACGAAAGGCAGATGCAGTAATTAGCGCAGGGCCGACAGGGGCAACTGTCGCTAGCGCAATGAGTTCAATCGGATTGTTGCCTCACTTAGAACGTCCTGTTATGTGTATGCCTCTTGTTGGTTTTACATCAAACACCATTCTCGTAGATGGAGGGGCCAACCTCAACTGCAAGCCGGAGCACCTGCTCACCTTTGGAATTGTCGGAACGATATACGCCAGAAAATTCTACAACATCAGTAACCCCACAGTAGGACTATTAAACATTGGGAGGGAAGAAAATAAAGGTGGCAATCTGCTCCAAGAAACGTATCAGTTGCTAAAAAATAGCAGACTGAATTTTATTGGTAACATTGAAGGAAATAACATCGTTCAAAATCAAGCGGATGTCATTGTCTGCGATGGAATAATCGGGAATGTGCTAATTAAGTTCTGTGAAAGTGTTGGGCCTTATCTCTCTGGTTGGCTAAGAAATAGACTGGGGAACTCCCAATTAATGAGTCCAGTAAGAAAAATTCTCGAGCAAATAACTTCGTTTACAGGCATCATCGATAACAAGAGCGCTGGGGGAACCCTACTCTGGGGATTTAACAGCATCATTGAGGTTCTGCATGGTCATAGTCAAGCAGCTCAGGTAAGCCAAGCTATTCTGAAAGCCAAGGATTGCTCTAAATCCAAAATAATTAGCTCCATGACAGCAGAA
The DNA here is from genome assembly GCA_030621105.1 of Dehalococcoidia bacterium. GTDB lineage: Bacteria > Chloroflexota > Dehalococcoidia > GIF9 > AB-539-J10 > JAGGVQ01. Next base: position 9,341 of record JAUXIH010000025.1, read on the forward strand.
TTGAAATCAATGGAGCATAGCTACCTCAGAAATGTCGCTTAATATCCATTCTGCGCCATCCCCGTACATTCCGTTATTCAGAACCTAGATCGTAAAGAATAGATGCTAGCCTCGAACAACATTACGATAAGGCATAAATTCAAACAAGAGCAATACTAGAAATTAGAGACACACTCCTAGAAAAAACTTCGATGCAAACATCACAAGTTAACCGCTTATTCCCGTGCTGAGAACCAAACCATCATTACCTATAACTCTGCTAGATGCCAGATGGAATCTCTGCCATTCAGCGAGCTTTTCAGCCAGGACCTGGCGGCCCTCGCCTGTTATGACATATGACCGCTTCCTTTGTTTCGAAGACCCCTGCTGCCAGGAACTCAACACAAGTCCTTTATTCTCCAGGCGACGCAAGGCGGAATAAACAGTACTTTCCTTAGCCTGAAAATAACCATGACTCCTTCTCTCAACTTCCTTCATAATCTGGTAACCATGCATAGGTACTTCAGCTATAAGGAAAAGTAACAGTGGCTCAATAACCCCTCTTAACAATTGATGCACATAACCCTGATACATTGCAGCTTAAGTCTAACACTTGATATTAGTTGATGCTAGCGAATAACCATCCAGCTAGCTGGCCATGAAGACAATCAAGCAACCAGGCATCTCACAGGATTTACTTTTTCCTCCCTTCAACTTAGAAAAATAAATAGAAGGTGCCCTCTCTGTTCAACCATGCCTCTTCACCTCATCAAGCAAATCCCGATTCCATAGATCCTTTTCAATAACGCATCTGTATCCTTTACCGCTGCATTGGATTCCCCGACTAACCTGATTAGAATCAACTAATCCTGTGGTTTTCCCTCCCTATCCCATTCAGTTTCTCATTCAAAACCCTTAGATTAATTACATCTTCCTAGTTATATTGCAACAGTAACGAGAGAGCACTCTGATCCTTCCCATAGTGATATCGCCACCAGAGAGATACTGCATCTCTCCCCCCCGATGCCTGTCAGCTGACTAAATTCGCCATCCGGTCCGCGAGACAGGTAAATCCCCACGACAGTAATAATGCTGCTAATCCAAGACAACCCTGTAGTTTCTATGTCAAGATAAGCATCAAAAAACCGTTCCATAGCCTGTGTTATTAAGCTACACCGCTGAAATTCAGTATAGCATAGGCACTAATCCCCTCTCGCATCCAAGAGATGAATACATCAGCCCCTAACCCAACAATCACTACGCTTGCCAAGAAGAGTATAATGAAAGTCATCGTTGTCGATAATAAAGGCTACCCTAAAACACAAAGGTTTTGGCAACATATATTATTACCATAAAAATGAGAGGATAGTATGGCAGACAAAGAGGACATCAAACATAAGATAAAGGCTATTTATGAGGCTCTCCCCAAGCTGGATGATGGACGATGCGGATATCGAACTTGCGGACAATTCGCCAGAGCGGTGGCTGAAGGGAAGGCACCATGCGATGGATGTATCACAGGCGGATTGCCTGTAGCCACTAAGGTGTATGACATTATGGGAGTTAAAATTCCAGATGCACTCCATGATAGTCCTGCTATGTTCCAAGAGAACCAGAGAGTCAATGCCATAGGCGCAGCCCGTATGGGAAGCCTGATGGGAAGAATGGGACAAGGTCGCGGGATGAGAATGGGGCGAGGAAGGGGGATGGGAAGAGG
>JAUXIH010000028.1 GCA_030621105.1 Dehalococcoidia bacterium
TTCGCTATTGCCTTGGTAACTATTGGGTGCTCAATAGGAGTCTCTTCATCCATACCAGCCCAATTCATAAGTTTGCTAATTCGCTCACCGCCAAAACGGCGTACGATATCATCCTCCAGAGAAGCATAAAAACGAGAACTTCCCGGATCCCCCTGCCTTCCTGCCCTGCCTCGAAGCTGATTATCAATGCGCCTGGCTTCGTGATGTTCCGTGCCTATAACATGAAGACCCCCCAGGCCTACCACCTGATTATGTTTCTTTAACCATTCGTCTCTGTCACTGAGTTCAGGATTTCCTCCAAGGATAATATCAACACCTCGTCCAGCCATATGGGTGGCTACAGTAACCATGCCCGGACTGCCAGCTTGAGCAACAATGTCCGCTTCCTTCTCGTGATTTTTAGCGTTTAAGACCTGATGGGAAATACCTTTTCTCCGCAACATATCACTCAAATGTTCTGATTTTTCAATAGATGTTGTCCCAATCAGGACAGGTCTTCCCTGAGCATGCAACTGTTCAATTTCAGAAACTACTGCTGGAAATTTACTGTTCTCATTGCGATAAATCTGGTCAGGGTCTTCTATGCGGATAAGTGGCTTATTAGTAGGAATGGTAATCACTTCTAACCCATAAATCTTGTGAAACTCTTCTGCCTCAGTAACTGCAGTGCCTGTCATGCCTGCCAATTTATGATACATGCGAAAATAGTTTTGAAACGTTATCGTGGCTAAAGTCACACTCTCCCTCTGGACACGCACTCTTTCTTTAGCCTCAATCGCTTGGTGTAAACCCTCAGAATACCTTCTCCCGAACATTAACCTGCCAGTAAATTCATCTACTATGACAACTTGACCATTTTTCACCATGTAGTCACGATCTCTTTTGAAGAGGGCATGAGCCTTGAGCGCACTTTCCATATATTGGGTAAGAAGATGATTAGCAGGGTCATAAAGGTTAGGAGCTTTAAGCAATCCTGATCTACCAAGCAATGTCTCTATTCGGGTAATGCCATCGTCGGTAAGAGCAACCGTTCGCGTTCTCTCCTCAATGGTATAATCGGCGCCTTCTTTAAGATGAGCAGCTAGACGGGCAAAGCTAGAATATTTCTCTGTAGCCTCCTGTGCAGAACCACTGATGATTAGAGGGGTGCGCGCTTCATCAATCAGAATGTTATCGACCTCATCAACGATGGCATAATTGAGTGGCCTCTGCACACATTGGGATAAGTCTGAAACCATGTTGTCCCTGAGATAATCAAACCCAAATTCATTATTTGTGCCGTAAGTTATATCTGCTTCATACGCCTGGCGACGAGAAACAGGACGCATACAACGCCACCTGTCATTGCTTTCCCCATAGCTAGGATCATAAATATATGATGGAGCCGGGGTATCTGGCGACTGCTGAGCATGTATACAGGCAACATTAATCCCTAATGCATGATAAACCGGGCCCATCCATTGGCAATCACGCTTGGCTAAATAATCATTCACAGTAACCAAGTGACAACCATTGTCCAAAAGAGCATTAAGATACAAAGGTAAAGTAGCTACCAGAGTTTTTCCTTCACCAGTGCTCATTTCAGCTATTTTGCCCTGATGAAGTGCAATGCCCCCCATAAGTTGGACATCGAAATGCCTCTGCCCAAGCGTACGTTTCGCTATCTCCCTGACCACGGCATACGCCTCTGGCAAGATCTCTTCCGTGCTGATCCCTGCGGCTAATCGTGCTTTAAAGTTAGTAGTTTTGTTTCGAAGCTCAATGTCACTGAGATGCCCAAGATCAGGCTCCCAGTCATTGATTTCAGCTACCACCGCCCGTAGACGTTTTAATTCTTTCTCGTTAGAATCAATCAGCCTGTTGAACCACTGAAACATCGTCACTCAAACATGGCTCCCACCGACAACCCAGTGTGAATCCGGTGTATAGCTTCACCAAGCAGCGGCGCTACAGGCAGGATAGTGATTTTCCCCAACTTCTTATCTCCCTCTACAGGTAGGGTATCGGTAACCACCACTTCTTTAACCGGGCTCGTAGCTATCTTCTGCACAGCTGAACCTGAGAAAACAGGATGAGTACAACAAGAGTAAACCTGAGAGGCTCCATGCTCGAGAAGTGTATTCACCGCGTCAGCTAAGGAGCCGGCAGTATCAATTTCATCATCCATAGTCAGGGCACATTTCCCTCGAACTGACCCAATCACATTCAAGGTTTCAGTGGTGTCACTATTTCCCAAGCGTCTTTTCTCAATAATAGCGAGAGGGGAATCAAGCCGGGCAGCCAGATCACGTGCCCTCTTGGTTATGCCAATATCAGTAGCTACCACTACTAAGTTCTGCAAATTCTTCTTTCGAAAATATTGACTTAACAGGAACAAACCAGTTAACTCGTCCACCGGGACACTAAAGAAACCCTGAATTTGAGGAGCATGCAAATCAACAGTAAGTAACCTGCTTGCTCCCGCAGTGGTCAGTAAATCAGCAACTAGGCGTGCGGTTATTGGAACTCGAGGTTGATCTTTTTTATCAGTTCGGCCATAACCATAATAAGGCACAACCGCAGTAATCCTTCCCGCAGACGCCCGCTTGAGAGCATCAATCATAATCAACAGCTCAACAAGGTTCTTATTAACGGGAGAACAAATTGGTTGGACAACAAAAATATCACGCTGACGAACATTTTCCAGTATCCGGACAAAAATATTTTCATTGCTAAATTCAAATACCTCTGCCTTACCTAAAGGTATGCCCAAGTAATCACACACGCCCTGAGCCAAACCAGGGTAAGCATTCCCTGCAAACACCTTTAATTCATCCATGCCAGCGCTCCTCTCAAACAAATTATAGCATTAACAACATTCGAAGTTCGTAAAATAAGCTGGTACAAATGCCAATATATAAACTTCCATAAATGGCAAATCCATGAAGCTACAAAGAGGCAATTTATACAGTTCTTGGAATGGGAAAATCATGACACATCTGTTTCACCTCGGCACGAACCTGCTTTATCACATTTTCTTCACCCAGATGTGAAATAACCTTAATGATGAGGTCGGCTACAACCTTTGTCTCGTTTACACCAAAACCTCGAGTCGATAATGCTGGAGTCCCTACTCTTATTCCGCTAGCTACACGTGGGGGCTTGAGATCAAATGGTATGGCATTCCTATTTACAAAGATTCCTGCGCTCGCCAAAGCTTCCTCTGCATCTCTGCCGCTCATACCCAAAGGAGAAAGGTCCACAAGAACCATGTGGTTATCTGTTCCCCCTGAAACAATGCGTAATCCGTAGGACTGGAATTCTGAAGCCAGCACACTGGCATTTTTCAGCACCCTTCTCTGGTAGTCTATAAACTCAGGCTGCATCGCCTCAAAGAAACATATAGCCTTAGCAGCAATAACATGCATAAAGGGCCCCCCCTGTATCCCAGGAAATACAGCAGAGTCAATTGCACGAGCCAAATCGCCATTACTCAAAATAAACCCACCTCTTGGACCCCGAAGAGTCTTCTGCATCGTAGAGGTAACTACATGGGCATAGGGTACAGGAGAAGGATGTAAACCAGCAGCAATTATTCCAACTATGTGAGCCATATCCACTAGCAACTTGGCTCCCACCTTGTCGGCTATATAGCGAAACCTCTGAAAATCGATAATTCTAGGGTAAGCGCTAGCTCCAGCAACAATCAACTTTGGTCTATACTTCATGGCCAGATTTTCCACCGCATCATGATCAATCAATTCCGTTTTGGGATCTACGCCGTATGGAATAAACCTGTACCACTTCCCCGAAAAGCTCACCTTTGAGCCATGCGTAAGATGACCTCCATGGCTAAGGCTCATGCCTAGGGCGGTATCTCCAGGATCCAACAGGGCAGCATACACTGCCATGTTAGCCTGTGCTCCACTATGAGGTTGGACATTAGCATGTTCCGCATGAAATAGCTCCCGAGCCCTGTCAATAGCAAGAGTTTCAACTGCATCAACATTCTCACATCCACTATAATAACGCCTGCCAGGATATCCTTCAGCATATTTGTCAGTCAGGATAGAGCCCTGAGCATCAAGGATAGCCTTGCTACAATAGTTCTCAGAGGCTATAAGATTAACAGTGGTTGACTGTCTCTCCTGCTCCAGTTTTAATATACGAGCTATCTCGGTATCCCATGAACTGACAGGTATATGTTCGAGCATTTTCATCTTGGCATGATAACATAAGCTTTTTTCCCAGGCAATAATTGACATCGACAAGCCGCCAATGATAAATTAGCAGACTGGAGAGAAGAGTGCTAATGTCACTAGCGCCTAGACAGAAAGTTATTCTAAAGGTAATTATCGATCGCTATATTCTTGACGTTGTACCTGTAGCATCAAAAACCATTGCTGACAGCTGCGGCTTAAAGATAAGCCCGGCCACAATACGCAATGAAGTTGCCTCTCTCGAGGTAGAAGGATATATAACGCATCCACATCATTCAGCCGGGAGTATTCCCACAGATGAAGCATACCGACACTATGCAAGACTAGTGGCTGAAAGATCTCAGCTTTCCTCGGCAGAACAACTTCTGCTCTATCAACTGCTCCGCAGCACTGGAGGAGAAATAGAGCAATGGTTAAAACTGGCAGCCACTATACTATCTCGATTTGTGCACAACTTGGCAGTGGTGACTCTGCCCAAAATGGCTCAGTGCCGGCTAAAACACCTGGACCTGATATCTCTGCATGATTTTGCCGCCCTGGTAGTTCTTGTATTGTATGAAGCCAATATAAAAAAACAAGTTATCTCATTCAATAGGAGGGTTAGCCAAGACGATCTAACAAGAGTAGCTAACAGGATAAATGCAGCCTACATAGGCAAGACTAGCATCGAGGTAACAACCGAAAAGCTTGAGAACTCCTTATTAGAAAAAGAGGTCACTAAATCTATAATCGACATTCTGGATAGTGAAAACAAATCCAAATATGGCAGGCCCTACATAGAAGGGCTATACCAAATGTTGAGCCAGCCTGAGTTTTCCAACAGCTCCACGATAGTGAGGGTGCTTGAACTAATGGATAGGGAAGACTGGCTCCAATCTATATCCTGCCCAAACCTCAATAGTGAGAGGATAGAGATAATTATCGGACAGGAAAATACAGAGGAGGCTTTGCAGGATTTGAGTCTGGTAATTCGGCAATATGGAATTCCTGGCAGTGCTACAGGAATAATTGGAGTACTTGGGCCAAAGCGAATGGACTACGCCAAAACAATACCATCAGTCAACTACCTCTCATCCGTATTGAGCAAATCAATAACTAAATATATCTAAAGGAGCATAAACTTGACCAGAAAGAAAAAACAGAGCAATGATGAAACGAAATATGATAGCACTTTACAACCGGGCGACATAGATAATTTGAGGAAAGAACTGGACAAGGAAAAAGAGAAGGCAAAAAGTTATCTGGCCAATTGGCAAAGATCTCAAGCAGACTTCGCTAATTATAAAAAACACGCTGCGGAAGAAAAAGGGGAAATAGTTGATTTCGCTATCAGTGCCTTTATATTAACGCTGCTTCCAGTTGTAGATGATATGGAAAAAGCTCTAATTTCTTTGCCCCCTGAACTGGAAAACTTGAACTGGGTTGAAGGCATTAAGTTGATACACACTAATTTTAAGGACAGTTTGCAAAAACGGGGATTAAGCGAGATGAATGCCGTAGGCACCCCTTTCGATCCCCACTTCCATAATGCGGTCATGCAGCAAGAGGGGCAAGAAGGCATCGTACTCGAAGAAATACAGAAGGGCTACAAATTTAAAAATAGAGTAATTCGTCCCAGCATGGTGATAGTTGGGGAGGAAAAAACAAAAGAAACAGGAGAGGCAACTCAAAAGGAGGAGTAAATATGAGTAAAGTGATAGGAATAGATTTAGGAACCACCCTCAGTGTGGTCACAGTGATAGAAGGAGGAGAACCGAAAATTATCCCCAGCGCCGAAGGAAGTAATCTAATCCCTTCAGTAGTCGCAATAAGCAAATCAGGTGAACGTCTGGTAGGAGAGATTGCCAAACGCCAAGCCGTGGTAAACCCCGAGAACACCATTTTTAGCATCAAGCGTCTTATCGGGCGGAAATTCAAGTCAGAGTCAGTTCAATTCGACATCAAGCGGCTCCCCTACAAAATTACTGAGGCTCCCAATGGAGATTGCCGGGTGCTAATGGGAGACAAGGAATACAGCCCCCAAGAAATATCAGCCATGATCCTGCAAAAACTAAAAACTGACGCTGAGTCCTATTTGGGGGAGAAAGTAACTGATGCGGTAATAACAGTCCCCGCTTATTTCAATGACAGCCAACGCCAAGCGACTAAAGATGCTGGTGCCATTGCAGGGCTTAACGTTTTACGCATCATCAATGAACCTACAGCGTCATCTCTAGCCTATGGACTGGATAAGAAAAAAGATGAAACCATCGCAGTATACGATTTTGGAGGGGGGACCTTCGATATTTCTATTCTGGACCTCGGTGAAGGAACCTTCCAGGTTAAGTCAACAAATGGCGATACCCATCTTGGCGGCGATGACATTGACCAGGTAGTCATGGACTGGGTATGCAGTGAATTCAAAAAGGAATCTGGCATTGACCTGAGACAGGACAGGATGGCTTTACAGCGGCTGAGGGATGCCGCGGAGAAAGCAAAGAGGGAACTCTCCACGGTGAGTCAAACAGAGATCAGTCTGCCATTTATTACCGCTGATGCATCAGGGCCCAAACACCTTAGCTTAACGCTCACCCGTGCTAAATTAGAGCGGCTTTCAGCAGACCTGATAGAGAGAAGCCTTGGTCCTTGTCGTCAGGCACTAACCGATGCAGGATTATCACCCAACCAAATTAGTGATGTAGTTCTGGTCGGTGGTCAAACAAGGATGCCAAAAATTCAAGAAACCCTAAGACAACTCTTCGGCAAGGAACCAGCAAGGGGAGTAAATCCTGATGAGGCTGTAGCTCTAGGTGCTGCAATTCAAGCAGGAGTACTTAAAGGTGAGGTAGGCGATGTTCTATTGCTTGATGTGACTCCGCTAACCTTGGGAATAGAAACACTAGGAGGAGTCTCGACCTCCCTGATTCCTCGTAATACCACCATCCCTACTTCCAAGAGCCAGATCTTCAGCACAGCTAGCGATAACCAGTCTGGCGTAGAAATTCATGTGCTTCAGGGAGAACGCCCCATGGCAACAGATAATCGTACTCTAGGGCGGTTTATGCTGGATGGGATTCTGCCTGCCCCCCGCGGTATGCCCCAAATCGAGGTAACCTTTGATATCGATGCTAACGGTATTATTAATGTGAGTGCCAGAGATAAAGGAACAGGCAAAGAACAGAAGATCACCATTACCGCTTCCAGTGGATTAAGCAAAGAAGAGGTAGAAAAACTACAGCATGATGCAGAAACTCATGCTGCCGAAGATGGCAAGCGCAAGGAAGAAATTGAAATACGCAATTCCGCTGACAGTCTAGTATACACAGCAGAGAAAACCCTGCGGGAGCATACAGATAAAATACCGGCTGATGTTAAACAACGGATAGAAACTAAGATATCAACAGTGAAGACGGCTCTTCAAGGTAAAGAGGTGCCCCCCATCAGGGAGGCCATGCAGGATCTATCTCAAACGGTGCAGGAGGTGGGATCTGCAATATACGGGCAGTCAGAACAAACTCCTCCTGCTGGAGAAAATACGAATGACAAGAAGACTGGTAATGATGAAGGCACTGTGGAAGGCGATTTCAGGGAAGTATAAAGGAGGGAGATGTCAACAATATTAGAGCAATTTGCACAAACAACATCCAGGATTAGGGAAAGGGCACTGGAGGAACATCGCTTAGTGAGCAACCCTTCCAATGAAGAGCTACGAGCGCTTGTAGAAAAAGAACCAGGCATACGGAAAACAAGATATGGAAACTTTGTAGCTGACAGCGAACCCACTTCCAGGGCAGCAATGTTCACCCGGAATAGTGTCGACCATGTCTTTGGTGAAGAAGAGCATGAACTGCTCAAACAATGTGAGCGGGCTCTAGCTAAAGAGAGGTTGATATCAGTCGACACTATAGTAGGTGATAAAGCCAGCAAGGTCACCGCCAGATTTGTTATCCCAGAAAGATTTGCCCATGTGGCTTATGGAGGGAGAAACCTATATCTGCCGCTCAAACAAGAGGTTGAACAGCCAACATATGAAATTCTAATGTTCTTCGATGAGGCCTTTGAGTCCAATAAAACTAAGGCTCTGCCCTACAAAGACATCACAATAAGACTGGCTATGTTGGGTGACGGCAGGGTGATCAAAATTATCAGAAATAGCAATTACATTGGGGAATATAAAAAAGGGGTCTTCGCTGCAGAAGATTGGACCAGTAAAACCTATAGAGGAGGAATTTTCCTTCATGCTGGGTGTCGAGAAGATTACCTTCAATCCATCCATGGGGATTACCGCTGGTCTAAATCATTGCTTATTGCTCTAACTGCAAATGGTAAAACAAGCACTACTTCCAAAATATTAGCCAGAAAAGGAAACGAGCAATCATGGCTTATCCAAGATGACGGTGGCACCTTAATGCCGGATGGTTCCTTCCATGGGTTTGAAGGCGGTGGGATATTCGTCAAAACAGAAAGCGTAAATCCAGGAAATCAGATGGAGATATTCTATGGATTACTGAAAGCAGAAACCCTCTGCGAAAACGTCGCCGTGACTGAACAGGGAGAACTCGATTTCTACAACTTCGATAAAACTTCAAATGGCAGGGCAGTTATATTAAGGAGGGATTTTCTGCATGCTAGTTCAGATATTGACGCCGATAAGATAGACAACATGATTCTCATTACCCGGGGCTCATCAATACCCGCAATCTCCAAATTAACACTGGAACAAGCAACAGCCCTTATGGTTATAGGACAATCGATGGAATCCTCCGCAGGTGATCCAACTCAGGCAGGAAAAATAAGAAGAGAATTCTTCTATGATCCCTTTATGGCTGGAGGAAAAGCTGAGCACGCCAATAAATTCTATACAATACTGAAAAACCTACCCTACAACATCAATTGCTTCTTAATAAATACCGGCGGCATAGGAGAAGGGGAACATTACCACGATATAAAATTAGAGGATACTTTGGCCATACTGGACTCTCTGCTAAGAGGAGGACTCGAAGATTGGGTAGACTCGCCTACAGGTTTTAAAGTGCCACGAGCAATACGCTACGTAGATGATATCTACTCACATCCAGAGAGGCTGTACCCCAAAACTGAGTTTGCAGAGAAACAAAAAAAACTCAGCCAGATAAGGCGTGAATCTATTGAGAAAGTTGGTGATTCCCTTAACTCCAACGTAAGAAATGTATTCAGGTAATACAAATGACATACTCCAAGCAGGGCTTGTTAACCAGAGCCTTGGAGATAACCTTGAAATAAGTAACAACTTATACTAATGATAGTAAGGAAATATCTTTGTCCTGTTCTGTCACAAGCTCAGGCAAGCATAGAAACAGAAAACAAAACAGCTAACTCGCCTCGAAAAACTGTAAATAGCTGCATGCATAAAACCTCGTGAACAGAATGCAAAAGGGGCGATATAGCAGACTAATAGGGCCGCTTGCAGGCACGCTCGCTGGAGCGACTTCCTTCGATCAGTTATCCAAGCTGTGGATAAGGAGTAACTTCATCCCGGGAGAGTCATTGCCCCAAGACGGGGTCCTCCGCATAACTTACATACAGAATACTGGCTCTGCGTTTGGCCTATTTGCACATCAAAATATTCCTCTCATCAGCATTATTATCATTGCTATAGTCATAATCCTATTATCATTGCGATATTTGCCTCCAACACTTGCTACAAGCATATCCTTAGGATTAATACTCAGCGGCGCCACAGGAAATTTAATCGACAGGATATATCTAGGGTACGTAGTGGATTTCATCGATATCCGTTTGTGGGGCAGCTTACACTGGTACACATTCAACATTGCGGATACAGCAATAGTAGTAGGGATAATCCTCTTATTCTATGCTATATACAGATCAGGACTGTTAAACAAAGCACATGCTAATGGAGAAAATAGCTCAGACTAGAATATTGCAATATACTTCATCTAGCACTCCTATACGACTCGACCAATATGTAGCTCGTTCTACCCCCCAGTACTCACGCTGTTATATTCAGAGATTGATAAAACAAGGATACGTTTTAGTCAATCAACACCAAGCAAAGGCAAACCAAAAACTAAGAGAGGGAGATAGAATAACAATCGCACTTCCCCCTCCCCAGCCTGCTACTCTTCTCCCTGAATCTATACCATTAACCATAGTTTACCAAGATTCAGATGTCTTAGTGATAAATAAGCCAGCAGGAATAACCATGTATCCTGCGGCAGGACATCCTGACCATACGATTGTGAACGCTATTCTAGCCCACTGCCCTGACCTGGACAAAACCAGTGGTGATTTGCGCCCAGGCATTGTACATCGACTGGATAAAGACACCTCAGGCATCGTTATCATTGCCAAGAACAGTGCTGCCAAATCATATCTCGTCAATCAATTCCGATCCCATGTTGTAACCAAGAAATACATCGCCATGGTAAAGGGAAGATTATCACCATGC
>JAUXIH010000057.1 GCA_030621105.1 Dehalococcoidia bacterium
TGTCTGCTTAGTGTAATTGAGGCTGGGTTATATGGCCAAGGTGTCTATAGTAACTGATAGTGTTGCTTCCTTACCGCGAGAAGTAATTGATGAATATGATATTCATATTATTCCGGTTCGGATTACTATAGGAGGTAAGAGTTATCAGGATACTGAGGACGACTTGCCTGTGGAGCGGATTCACAGCTTTCAGCAAGTTGCGCAGATAGATACTACTCCATGGCCTCCGAAATTTTACCTTCAGGTGTATGCCAGATTAAGCCAGAAGACGAACAAGTTGGTTCACATCGTTTGTTTTTCTCACTTCACAGCTACAATGTCTCTGGCTCAGGCAGGAGCCAGAATGGCAGAGGATGCTGTGCCCGGTTTACATATGGAGGTATTGGATTCACAGGTGGCTACCATGGCTCAGGGATTTGTTGCTTTAAGGGCGGCCCGTTCTGCTGCTAGTGGTGATGATATAGACCTTGTGGTCGAAGCCGCCAGGGAGGTAAGCTTGCAGGTTAACTCAGTATTTGTCTTTGACTCCCTTCGCTGCTTATCCCGGACGGGACGCATCAACCGTATGGCTAGTTGGGCTAGCTCTCTGTTAAGGGTGAAGCCGGTTGTTAGTCTTTCCCGAGGCAGAGAGCATCCTCTGTTCTTGGCCAGAAGCAGGTCGCAGGGTATCAAAAAGATTGTCTCAGTGATGCATAAGGAAGTTGGTACAGGAAAGAAAGTTCATATTGCTGTAATGCACAGCGAAAGGGAAGATGAGGCGAAGGAGTTAGAGAGCATCATCAGAAGGCAGTTTAGCCCCGCCGAACTATATGTTGTGCCCTTTACTCCTGTGATGCAGGTTGTTGCCGGGCCAGGCATAGTAGGAGTTGCCTTCTATTGTGGTGAGTGAAGTCCATTGGCACTATTTAAAATCGTATCTGAATTTAGTCCTGCTGGTGACCAACCTCAGGCGGTAGACAAGCTTTTGAGGGGGGTGGAGCGGGGATATCCCGAGCAAACCTTGCTTGGTGTCACTGGCAGTGGCAAGACTTTTACTGTAGCTAATGTCATTGAGAAGCTGGCAAGGCCAACACTAATTATTTGTCATAATAAGACTTTAGCTGCCCAGTTGGCCAGTGAACTCAGGGGATTCTTTCCTGGTAATGCCGTGGAATATTTTGTTAGCTATTATGATTATTACCAGCCAGAGGCATATATGCCCACTACGGATACTTATATTGAAAAAGAGACTGATATCAATGAAGAAATTGACAAACTGCGCCATGCGACTACCAAGGCTCTATTTGAGCGGCAGGATGTTATCATAGTGGCCTCGGTATCGTGTATTTATGGCTTGGGGCCGCCAGAGGAATACCACAGTTTTGTTCTTACCCTGAAGCAAAATGGGCATTATCAGCGAGATAAAGTAGCTCGCCATCTTGTTGATATGCAATATGAGAGAAATGATTTTGATCTCTCCAGGGGGAAGTTTCGTCTCAGGGGTGATACCCTGGATATCTTGCCGGCATATGGGGAAATGGTTCTGAGAGTGGAATTTTTGGGAGATGACATTGAGCGTATTATGGAACTCGATCCTCTTACTGGAGAGGTGCTTACTGTTCGTGATCAGGTGGATATTTACCCTGCCAAGCATTTTGTTACTGCCCACGATAAAGTTATGGTGGCAATAAAGGACATCAGGAAGGAATTGCAGGAGAGATTGGTAGAATTAAATGTCCAGGGTAAGCTTATTGAAGCTCAGAGGCTGGAGGCTCGAACTAACTATGATATTGAGATGATGTTGGAGACAGGTTATTGCAACGGGGTCGAAAACTACTCTCGGCATCTGCAGCGCCGAGCTCCGGGAAGTCCTCCATGGACATTGCTTGATTACTTTCCTCAAGATTACCTGCTTCTTATTGATGAGTCGCACATGACACTGCCCCAAATAAGAGGAATGTATAATGGTGATAGGTCTCGAAAGCAGACCCTGGTAGATTATGGATTTCGCCTTCCCTCTGCCATAGATAACCGTCCATTAAAATTTGAGGAGTTTCGAGAACGGATCAATCAGGTTATCTATGTCTCTGCTACGCCAGGGGTATATGAGTATGAACATAGCCAGCAAATTGTAGAGCAACTGGTCAGGCCTACTGGTTTGTTAGAGCCAACTATTGAGGTTAAGCCGATTTCTGGTCAGATCGATGACCTCATCTATCAGATCAGGGATAGGGTAGATAAAGGCGAGCGCTCACTGGTTACCACATTGACCAAGAGGATGGCGGAAGAGTTATGTGATTATCTCAAGGATATCGGGATAAAAGTTCATTACCTTCATTCAGAAGTGAAGACTCTTGAGCGGATGGAGATTCTTCGGGAGCTGCGTCTTGGTGTGTATGATGTGGTTGTGGGCATCAATTTGCTTCGTGAGGGGTTGGATCTACCGGAGGTGAGCCTTGTAGCCATACTTGATGCTGATAAGGCAGGATATCTCAGGTCGACTGGGGCCCTTATTCAGACCATGGGCCGTACGGCCAGGCATGTTAATGCCCATGTTATAATGTATGCTGATAATGTTACTAACTCTATGAGAGAAGCCGTAGAGGAGACTGAGCGGCGGCGGAGGGTTCAAGAAGCTTATAACCAGGATCATGGCATTACCCCCCAGGGGATTAAAAAGGCAATCAAGGATACTTCTGAACGTGTCCATGTGGTAGCTGAATCCTCTGCTCCATATTCTGATGCTCCTGTTTCTGGTAAGCAGCTAGCTCGCCTTATAAAAGAGCTTGAATCCCAGATGAAGAGGGCAGCTGGTGACCTGGAATTTGAAAAGGCTACTGTAATCAGGGATCGTATACTTGAGCTGAAGAGAGAACAGGGTTTGTTTTCCTCTTCAACTTAGCCGGGTAAGATATCGCGAAAATTGTGCGAATGATAAGAAAATAGGCATATTTTCTTCGTATCTCTTTAATTCCTTGTTTATGTAGAGTAAAATGGTAGTTTTCGGCAACTCATTATTATTTATTGGAGGCAGGGTTTTTTGGTAATTAAAAGTATATCTGGCAAGGCAACTCAGATCGATTCGGATGCTCTGCTAGTGGGCACTTTTCAGGGAGAGCATTCCCTTTGTGGAGTTACTGCTGATATAGATGAGGTGTTGGGTGGGGCTATCAGCCAGCGTATAGATCGCGGTGAATTTGAGGGCAAGGATGGTGAAATTAGCATTGTTCATACATTGGGGAAACTGCCGGTTAGGATAGTAGCGATTGCCGGATTGGGGGAGCGTGCCAAGTTTAGTGTGGATAAAATCCGAGTCGCGGCAGGGGGTGCCAGTCGCGATCTACGCAAATTACATTGCCCTAGAATTGCCATGGCACTTGTCGGCATTGGAGGCATTGATCCTGAAATTTCGGTTGAAGCTATGGTGCAGGGTGCTATTCTTGGTTTGTACGACTTTGCAAGATACAAAAAACCTGAGAGTCCCGATGTAGAGGAGATACTGGTTGTGGATACTGAGGACAATCAGAGTGCGAGGCTGGATCAGGGTATTTCACGGGGGAAAATAGTAGCTGAGGCCACCAACCTGGCTCGAGATATGGTAAATGAGCCGAGCAATTTCATGACACCCGCCAGGATAGCTGATGTTGCCAGGGGAATAGCCGAGAGCCAGGGCATTGCTGTGGATATCCTGGGACCTGGTGACATGGAGAAAATGGGAATGGGCGCACTTCTGGGAGTTGCGCGGGGCAGCGCTGAAGATCCAAGGTTGATTGTTTTGAGCTATCAAGGAGACCCTGATAGTAAGGGATCGATTGGCTTTGTGGGTAAAGGGGTGACGTTTGATTCTGGAGGAATCTCCATTAAGCCATCAAAGGATATGCATGAGATGAAGGGTGATATGGCTGGAGCCGCCGCTGTCCTGGCAGCAATCGGTGCTATATCTCAATTGAAGTTGAAGGTTAATGTCACTGCGATTGTTCCTGCTGCCGAGAATTTGCCTGGGGGCACTGCCTTGAAACCTGGCGATATATTGCGAGCAATGAATGGCAAAACCATCGAGGTGTTGAATACTGATGCCGAGGGGAGACTTATTCTGGCTGATGCGCTTAGTTATGCCGTTACACAAGGTATATCTCCCCTGATAGACCTGGCAACTCTAACTGGAGCCTGTTATGTTGCCCTGGGAAATGTTTATAGCGGCGCCTTTACTAATGATCAACCATTTCTGGATAGGGTGCTTAAAGGGGCCTCTGATGCCGGAGAGCGACTCTGGCCAATGCCTATGCCTGAAGAGTATAGAACGCAGATTAAAAGTGATATCGCTGATATTAAGAATATAGGTGGCAGGTATGGAGGGGCTATCACTGCGGCTCTTTTTCTTAAAGAGTTTGTTGGCGATGTTCCATGGGTTCATATAGATATAGCTGGCAAGGAATTAAGTAAGGAAAACAGTGGATATTTGGTTAAGGGAGCCACTGGCGTTGGTGTGAGGACCCTGGTGCAGCTAGGCATGTTGTTAGCTAAATAGTTTGAGGCCAAAATCATGATTTCTAAGGATTCGAATTTCATCTTTACTCCCCCTGCTACCTTGTCTCAAGCTCGCCGTGTCCTGGTCAAGCCCTGCGCTGGCTATCCTGTGTCCTATCCTGTTTCTACCAGTCCGAGAATTCTGCGCATTATCATAGAGGGTATCAGGAAGGTAAGTGATGCCGATATTCTCATTGCTGATGGGAATCCAACGGGAGAATCAATTTATCCCAATTATCGTGCACTGGAGTATGATTTTCGTCGTGTTCTCATGCTGGATATCAGGGATTCCATCTTTGTGGAGGTGGGGAATCCGCTAACTAACTTCTTTGCTGTCGATAGCTTCTGGATTCCCAATGTGGTTTTGCGCAGTGATTTCCTGATAAGCGTAACCCCCTTTAGGATATGTGGCCGTAGCCCTCTTCTCACTATAGCCAATCTCCTGGGATTGTTACCTGTTAATAAATACCGTAAAGGTGGCAGCACTGGGAGGGGAGCACTGTATGATTTAGGTATAGAGAGGGTGTTTGCTGATCTTTATTTCACTATGCCGTTCGATGTTGGGATTATCGAGGCCAGCAAGCAGTTTTCCTATGATGATGATCCCTTGAAAGGAAGAGAAGAGGAATATGGTAAGGTTTTCTGGGGTGACCCCTATGTCGTTGATAAAGAAGCCTCGCAGGCAAGTGGATTTGCCAGCGAATATTTAAGGCTGATCGACGAGGGGAGGGAGCAACTTGAGGAGTAAGCCAACATTTCAGTATTTTATGCTAAATCTGTTGAATTGCCCCGAATAGCCCGACCATTCTGTTTGTATTTTTTCCACCTTAGCGGAGGACGGACCTATTTCAAGCTGTTTTACCAGTTGTTCCAATTGCGCCCGGTTTCCTTCAGCTACGACCTCCACAGCGTTGCCGCCGGGGAGATTGCACACATATCCCTTCAGCGCTAAATTGTTTGCCATATCTTGCACAAAGTAGCGATAAAATACTCCCTGTACGCGACCCTGAATAATTGCTCGAACTTGAGCTAATTCTGCCATTCTGGTGTTCTTGGTTGAAGGGGAGTGTCTTTATCCTGCTGACGCATATCATTCGCTGCTTTCATCGCTTTTATTTGCTTTTTTCCTCTTGATTACCTCTACCTGAGGTGGAGATTCAGTGATTGGCTTGATTTGCTTAGCATCCCTTTTCGCCTTCTTGGGTTCCCGGTGGCGATAATCTCGTCTTCCCATTGACTTACCTCAACTTCATCCACGCTGATTTGGCTGCTGCTGTCTCGGCACGTTTTTTGCTGCTTCCCAAACCCCTGCCCACCATTTCCTGGTCTACGAAGACTTCAACGGTGAAACTCTTATCGTGGTCTGGTCCGCGGGCTTCAACCATGCGATAGCTTGGTGTGGATTGTTTGTTATGCTGGGTATATTCCTGTAGCCATGACTTGTAATCGGGAGGGATCTGTCCTGCCCTTATTTCCCTTGATAGCGGCTCTAGCTGCTTCAGGATAAATTGTTTGGCTTGACATAATCCCTGGTCCAGATACAACGCTCCTATTATAGCCTCCAGGGCATTGGCCAGATTGCTTATCCTGGTTCTGCCGTTACCTTTAGCTTCACCCTGTCCCATTATGAGGTAGCTCCCCAAATCCAGAGAAGCGGCTATGGAGGACAAAGTTTCTTGGCAAATCAAGCGAGCACGTATCATGGTTAGCTTTCCTTCGGGCAGGTCGGAGAACTCATGGTACAACATTTCCGTTACTACCATTCCGAGAACGGAATCTCCCAGGAATTCCAGTCGCTCATTATCTGGACCTGGCAGGGAAGTAAAATTACTGCTTTCATTGGCACAGGAACTATGGGTGAAGGCCTGTTGTAGTAGCGATGGATTATGGAATGATATGCCCATGTTTTTTTGCCAATCAGCCCAGTTGCCCATACGGGTAAAGTATAGCAGCGCCTGTATGTCTGCCTCAACTTCTTGTCTATATACTTGCTGCTGAGTATAATTGTGCTTGTTGGGGATTAGTCTAGCGGTAGGACGACTGATTCTGGATCAGTTAGGCCAGGTTCGAATCCTGGATCCCCAGCCATAGGAGCAGGACATTTGCCCTCGCAACCCTTGACCTGACCCCCTCACAACACAAGCTATCACCTCCATAGCAGACACAGCCAGGAATTAAATTGTCCACCGAATTGCAGACTGCTCATAGGTGAAAAAATAGCATATAATCTCCGTATTTAAGGGAGGTAATGTCATGACAGAACCAAACATCGCTTATCCATCGCTAGATACCCCCGCTGTGCTTGTGGATATGGACAAGCTGGAAGCAAACATCAGCGAAATGTCCTGCCTGGCAGCCGAGGCAGGTGTAAGGCTAAGGCCACATG
>JAUXIH010000117.1 GCA_030621105.1 Dehalococcoidia bacterium
TGCCATTATTGCCATCAAGTCCCTGCTTCCCGACAGTATAGATATCGCCATTTCCGGCATCAACCGCGGGCCCAACATTGGCCATGACGTGTTTGTCTCAGGCACGTTTGGAGCGGCACAGCAGACTCATTTACATGGCATTCCCTCGATGGCTGTTTCCCTGGATGCGTACGAGAACATGGATTTTGCTGCCTCTGCCCAGGTGACGGCCCTGCTGGCAGAGAGTATGGGCAACAAGATAATAGGGGGAGAGTGCCTGTTGAATGTAAATGTGCCCCATATACCCTTGGAGGAGATCCAGGGCATGGATGTTACCTCTCTGAGCCGGCAGAACTACTACGGAGCTATGGCGGAGGGAGGTGATGGACACTATCACATTACGCGGCTCAGCGATATGGGGGAGGGCATGATTTACAGTGACCTGTGGGCGCTGCGGCAGCACAGGATATCCGTCACTCCGTTATTGTTTACCCATGACAATTCCCCCAGCATCTGCCACCATGATGGCCTTCACGGGGCTGTGCCCCTGCTGTTTCACCGGCTTAAGCGGCAAAATGGTGCTGTCAGGGAGGATTGAGCGTGAGACATGTGGGGCTTGACAGATCTCTGGTAAAACTGTTACATTCCCACTGGTTTCTGGTGATGACTCGTTAGCCTTCTCACCAGAGTAAAATTGAATATAGATACCCTGGATAATCCGCTTGGATCGGCCAACGACTGAGACGGAAGGGAAGAACAGAAGCCTTCTCGGCGTTGCCGTGGAGGCTTTTATTGTTTATGTTTGAAGGAATGGCAGGGTGAGTGCTGGGAAGCAGAGGCACATGGTGAAGACGGGCTTCATTGGCGCCGGCGTGGTGGGAACAGCGCTGGCAGTCAGGCTGTCACAAAAAGGCAGCCAGGTTAGCGTTGTCGCCAGCCGCAGTTTTCCCTCAGCCCAGAGGCTCGCCGGGCGCATTTCCGGCTGTCGCGCACTCCATGACATACAGGAAGTTGCCGATGTCGCCGACCTGGTATTTATCACCACTCCGGATAGCGCTATTCCCCTGGTGGCTTCCCATGTGCAGTGGCACCAGGGACAAAGCGTTGTTCACTGCAGCGGCGCGGATTCGCTGGATGTGCTGGAGCCTGCCAGGCGGGCGGGTGCCAGCGTCGGCTCCTTTCATCCTCTGCAGACCTTCGCTAGCTGGGAGCAGGCTCTGAAAAATATTCCCGGCACTACCTTTGCCCTGGAGGCTGAGGAGCCCTTACTCTCACAGTTAAAGGCCCTGGCCTCACTGCTTGATGGTGAGTGGATAGAACTCAGGCCGGGGGACAAGGTGCGATATCATGCCTCGGCGGTCTTCGTCTCCAACTACCTGGTCACACTGGTCAGGATAGCCCTCGACCTGTGGCAATCCTTCGGCGTGTCCCGTGACCAGGCGACCCGGGCATTGCTTCCCCTGATAAAGGGAACGGTGGGCAATATCGAGAAACTGGGGTTGCCCCAATGCCTCACCGGGCCCATTGCCCGCGGAGACCTTACTACTATTGACAAGCATATCGAGACCCTTCGCGCCCAGGATGAGCGCTTGCTTTCTGTCTACCGGGAGATGGGGCTCAGCACCATTTCCATCGCCCTGGCTAAAGGCGGCATTGATGAACAGAGGGCCGAGGAGATGAAGGCCAGGTTTTCACCGGTAAAGAGCCATGAGAGATAAACTTATATCTAAGGAGGCGAGGAGTATGAGAACCATGCTCAAGAGCAAAATCTATCGAGCCCGGGTCACCGGCGTGAATGTTGACTACGAGGGGAGCATAACCATAGATGCTGCGCTCATGGAGGCCGGTGACCTGTTGCCCAATGAGAGGGTAGATGTGCTCAACATCAACAATGGTGCTCGATTAAGCACGTATGTCATTTCGGGCGAGAGAGACTCCGGGGTTATTTGCCCCAATGGTGCTGCTGCCCGGCTGGTGGCCAAAGGTGACATAATTATTATACTGGCGTACTCCCAGGTTCCCGAGAGCGATGCCCGGGAAGTACAGCCCGCGGTGGTCTACGTGGATAAGAAGAACAGGATAATACAGCGCAAGTCCCGGGATTGGGTCGATAGACTGGTAACGGCACAACAGGAGCAGTGAGATGAGAATTACCATCAATCAGATAAAGGAGATGAAGCAGAAGGGGGAGAAGATCCCCATGCTGACGGCATATGATTATCTCACCGCCAAGATAGTGGACAGGGCCGGCATCCCCTTGATACTCATTGGAGATAGCCTGGGGATGGTGATGCTGGGCTACGAATCCACCCTTCCGGTGACGATGGCAGACATGATACATCATACCAGGGCGGTGGTTCGTGGGGCTCAGAAGGCGCTGATAGTTGCCGACATGCCCTTCATGAGCTTCCAGGCCAGTGATACCGATGCCATGTACAACGCTGGCCGCCTGATACAGGAAGGCGGGGCCCAGGCGGTAAAGCTCGAGGGAGGAGTTGTCGTTGAAGGCCTGGTGAAGCGCATGGTTGACTGTGGCATACCCGTCATGGGTCATATCGGGCTTACTCCCCAGTCTGTCCACCAGCTCGGTGGATACAAGGTGCAGGGAAAGACCCGTGAGGCCGCCCAGCGCCTGTTGAAGGATGCCGAGGCCCTGGACAGGGCAGGAGCCTTCGTTATTATCTTAGAATGCATTCCTGCGCCCCTCTCCCGGCTCATCACTGAGCGGGTCAGCGTGCCCACCATTGGCATCGGCGCTGGCGTTGGCTGTGATGGGCAGGTACAGGTCGTCAGCGATATGCTAGGGCTTGACCCCGATTTCGTTCCCAAGCATGCCAAGCAATATACCCATCTGTCCACGGTGGCGGATGAGGCGCTCAAGGGATTCATCTCCGAAGTCCAGGCAGGGAGTTTTCCCACCATGAAGCAGAGCTATGTCATGGACGAGGGCCTTCTCGAAGGTCTCTAGCGGGCTGGTAGCGTGAGAACCGTAGCGAAGCTGGCTGACATGAGGGAGCTGCGACGCTCTATCGCGGGCTCGGTTGGCTTTGTTCCCACCATGGGATATTTGCACCAGGGGCACCTGTCACTGGCGAAGCGGGCGAGGCAAGAGAACGCTACTGTTATCGCCAGTATTTATGTCAACCCCACCCAGTTTGGCCCCCACGATGACCTGGATGCCTATCCCCGGGATATCAACCGCGACCTGCAGTTGCTAGAGGAGGAAGGTACCGACATAGTTTTCCTGCCTGCGGGAGACGAAATGTATCCTTCCGGCTACAGCACCTGGGTGGATGTAGAAAAGGTTACGGAACGCCTGGAGGGCAGGGCCCGCCCGGGGCACTTCCGGGGCGTGGCCACCGTGGTTGCCAAGCTGTTTAATATCGTGCAGCCCACGCGAGCCTACTTCGGTCAGAAGGATGCCCAGCAGGCGGTGGTCATCAAGCGCATGGTGATTGACCTCAACATGGATATGGATATCATCGTCGTGCCTACGGCCAGGGAAGAGGATGGACTGGCCATGAGCAGCAGGAACATCTATCTCAATGCCAGAGAGCGCCAGGTGGCGCCAGTATTGTACCGTTCCCTCATGCTGGCAAAGGGGCTATGGCAGGAAGGGGAGAAGGATGCTGACAGGATTCGTCAGTCGATGACAGCGCTCATAGGGAAGGAACCCTTAGCCCACCTGGATTATGTCAGCATTGCTGACGCTGACACGCTGGAGGAACTCCAGCATATTGACCGGCCGGCGCTGGTGTCGCTGGCAGTACGCATCGGCAAGGCCTGGCTAATCGATAACATCGTGTTGATA